>NZ_AUAR01000005.1 GCF_000428825.1 Desulfomicrobium escambiense DSM 10707
GACCAGCTGCCCCGCTTCTTCCAGACCGAACTCCTGCCGCCCCACAACGTCGGTTGGGATTACACCGCGGAAGAACTGCAGGCCGCAAAGGTCTAAACTTTCAACCCGCTGTCCGGGGGCCTTGCGGCCCCCGGGCGGCGATTACGGCGGTGCACCGCACTTCTGGCGAGGGCCGGAAGGCGGCCGTGAGGCCACCCTGCGATCCCGATGGATCCGTGGCCGAGGACGCGACACCTGGGCGCGCATGTATCGTTTCGACTCAACGCGCCGTAAAATATGTCAAAAGTGACATGTTTTGAATTAGATAGGTCACAATTCACACAACCGTGACGCGTCAGAACGGAGCACCCGTAAAAGCAAATGGCCGCCGAGTTTCCCCGGCGGCCATTTGCTTTACATGGTGTCTTTGCTTGCCGCGTTCGGCTATTTCCCCAAGACGGCTTCCATGAAGGCCTTGTGCCTCTCGGCGTAGGGCGGGAAGCCGAAGAAGGCGGAGCCGGAGACAAGGACGTCGGCACCGAGGTCGAAGAGCTCCCTGGCGTTGTCCAGGGTCACGCCCCCGTCGACCTGGATGAGGGTCGAGAGGCCTTTGGCGCGGATCATGCCCGAAAGGGCGGCGATCTTGTCCTTGCAGAAGGGGATGAAGGACTGTCCGCCGAAGCCGGGGTTGACGCTCATGATCAGGACCATGTCCAGCTGGGGCAGCAGGTATTCGACGACATTCAGGGGCGTGGCGGGGTTCAGGGACAGGCCGGTCTTCATGCCCGCTTCGCGGATGGCGCTCAGGGTGCGTTCCAGGTGGACCGTGCTCTCGGCGTGGACGCACAGCAGGTCCGCGCCCGCGGCCGCGAATTCCGCGATGTAGCGCTCGGGGCGCTCGATCATGAGATGCACGTCGAAAAAGAGCTTCGAGGTCTTGCGCAGCTTGCCGATGACGGGGGGGCCGAAGGTGATGTTCGGCACGAAGGCGCCGTCCATGACGTCCCAGTGCACCCATTTGAGCCCGGCGTCCTCGAGGGCCGCCAGTTCGGCGCGCAGGGCTCCGAAATCCGAGGACAGGAGGGACGGGGACAGGATGAATTCGCGCATCATTCCTCCCGGTCGCCCATCTTGAAGTCAACCTGGATCTTGTACATCTTGGTGGCCGGCAGGTTCAGGATGGAGATGCCCGTTTTGCGGGTGATGCCGGCCAGGGTTTCCTGCACCTCTTCCCAGGAGGGACCGATGAAGGTGAACCAGATGTTCTGGCGGTGCTGGCGCAGGTAGTTGTGGGTCACACCGGGGAGCTTGTTCACTTCGGCGATGAATTCGTCGAGCTTGTCCTCGGGCACGGCGGCCGAGCACAGGGTGGAATGCCAGCCCAGCTTCTTGGACTGGAAGTTGGCCCCGATGCGGCGGATGACGCCTTTTTCCTTCAGAGCACGCACCCTGGCCAGTGTCTCGGCCTCGGTCAGACCGACTTGATCGCCGATCTCAGCGTACGGACGGGATTCTAACGGAAAGCCCGTCTGGATGATGTCCAGTATCTTCTTGTCGAAATCGTCCATTCGCTCCTCATGCCCTATGCGGGTCGTTGCAACCGTTCTGACGATACCCTTGTACGGGTCCAGGGGCGAGCCCCTGGCGGGGCGCGGGGCGGCGCCCCGCATCTCTTACGACTTTATCCGCTCCAAAAGCTTGGGCACATACGTGCACAGTGGCTCTTCACCCATGTAGTTGTTGTCCATGGAGTGGGCGCGGGCACGGCATCCGCCGCAGACCTTGTGATATTCGCACACGCCGCACTTGCCTTCGTACTGCTTCTGGTCGCGGAACTGCAGGAACTGTTTGGAGGACCTCCAGATCTCCGGGAAGGGCGTGGTGCGGATGTTGCCGCAGTCGAGCTCCAGGTAGCCGCAGGGCTGGACCTGGCCGACGTGGGAGATGAAGCAGAAGCCCGTGCCGCCCAGGCACCCGCGGGTCATGGCGTCGAGGCCGAAGTTCTCGGGCGTGACGGCGATGCCCTCCTCCTTGGCCCGCTGGCGCATGATGCGGTAGTAGTGCGGGGCGCAGGTGGCCTTCAGATGCATCTTCGTGGTCTTGCGGAAATCGTAGAACCAGTTGAGCACGTCCTCGTACTCCTGGCCGGTGATGACCTCGGCCCCGAGCTGGGCGGCCCGGCCCGTGGGCACGAGCAGGAAGATGTGCCAGGCGGCGGCGCCGATGCGCTCGCACAGGTCGAAGATCTGCTTGAAGCTGCCGAGGTTGGCGCGCGTCACGGTGGTGTTGATCTGGAACTCGATGCCGGCGTCCTTCAGGTACTCTATGCCGCGCATGGAGGCGTCGAAGGCGCCGACAACGCCGCGGAAGTCGTCGTGGCTCTCTGCGTCGGGTCCGTCGATGGAGATGGAGCAGCGCTGCACGCCGGCCTCACGCATATTCACCGTCGTCTCCGGGGTGATGAGGGTGCCGTTGGGTGACATGACGCAGCGCAGGCCCTTGTCCGTGGCGTAACGGATGAGCTCGTAGACGTCGGCGCGCATCATGGGGTCGCCGCCGGTGAAGATGATGATGGGGTTGCCGACCTGGGGGAAGGTGTCGATCAAGGCCTTGGCCTCGGCCGTGTCCAGTTCGCCCTCGTAGGGTTCCAGGTGCGCTTCGGCCCGGCAGTGCTTGCAGGCCAGGTTGCAGGAGCGGGTCACTTCCCAGGCGATGAGCTTGCAGGCCGGGGTGCCGTCGGGAAGGGTCGTGACCATGCCGCCGGGGTGGCCGCCGGGTTTCGCGCCCGGATGTCCGGCCGGCGGACCGTCGAGGTTCGGCCGGCCCGCGCCGTGGTGGGGATGAGTGTGCATTACAGGTGTCCCGCCTTGAGCAGGTCTTGGGTGAAGTAGGAGAGGATCAGGTCCGCGCCCGCGCGCTTGAAGGCGATGAGGCTTTCCAGCGCCACGGCTGTCTCGTCGATCCAGCCGAGCTGGGCCGCGGCCTTGATCTGGCTATACTCGCCGCTGACCTGGTAGGCGGCCACGGGCAGGTCGAAGTTGTCGCGCACGAGGCGGATGACGTCGAGGTACGGCAGGCCCGGCTTGACCATCAGGATGTCGGCGCCTTCCTCAACATCGGCGGCCGCTTCGCGCAGCCCTTCGCGCCAGTTGGCCGGGTCCATCTGGTAGGTTTTGCGGTCCCCGAACTTCGGCGCACTTTCGGCCGCGTCGCGGAAGGGGCCGTAGAAGGCCGAGGAGTACTTGACCGCGTAGGACATGATGGGCGTGTTCAGGAAGCCCGCTTCGTCCAGGGCCTGGCGGATGGCGGCCACTCGGCCGTCCATCATGTCCGAGGGCGCGACGATGTCCGCGCCGGCCTTGGCCTGGGCCACGGCCGTGCGGGCCAGCAGCGCCAGGGTCGGGTCGTTTTTGACTTCGCCTTCGGGCGAGACCAGGCCGCAGTGGCCGTGGGAGGTGTACTCGCACAGGCAGGTGTCCGCGACCACGACCAGTTCGGGCCAGCGGTCCTTGATGCGGCGGATGGCCTGCTGCACGATGCCGTTCTCGGCGTAGGCCTGGGAGCCGGCCGGGTCCTTGTCCACGGGAATGCCGAAGAGGATGAGGCTTTTGAGGCCCGCGTCCACGGCCCCGGCCACCTCGTCCATGAGCTGGTTCAGGCCGAGCTGGAACTGTCCGGGCATGGAGGCGATGGGCTTGCGGAAATCCGCGTCGGACTCGACCACAAAGTAAGGCTGGATCAGGTCGTCGCGGGACAGGCGGCTTTCGCGCACCAGATCCCGCATGGCCTTGGAAGAGCGCAGCCTGCGGCCGCGATGGAATGTGTTCACGTCCGCCCTCCTAGAGCTTCTCGCCTGTGATTTCCTCGTCCGTCAGGTAGCAAGCCGGGTCGTGGGCCCAGAAGTCGTCGAAGTAGGCCTCGGCGCGGGCGCGGAAGTTGCCGCCGCAGATGTTCAGGAAGCGGCAGGTGGCGCAGCGGCCCTTCACGTGGGGCCGTTTGTCCTTGAGCTTGTGCAGGAGTTCGATGTTCTCGTCCGTCCAGATTTCGGAGAAGGGACGCTCGAGCACGTTGCCGAAGGTGTGGTGGCGCATGAACTGGTCGGCGTGCACGGAGCCGTCCCAGGAGATGCAGCCGATGCCGCGCCCTGAGGAGTTGCCTTCGTTCATCTTCAGGAGTTCGAGCACCTCGGCCGCGCGCTTGGGGTCTTCCTTGAGCATGCGGAAATAGACGTAGGGGCCGTCGGCGTGGTTGTCCACGGTCAGCACTTCCTTGGGCAGGCCGCGGTCGTGCAGGTCGCGGGTGCGGTCCATGATCAGGTCGACCACGGCGCGGGTCTCGGCGTGGTCCAGGTCTTCCTTGATGAGCTCGGAGCCGCGGCCGGAGTAGACCAGGTGGTAGAAGCAGATGCGCGGCACTTCCAGGGATTCGATGAGGTCGAAGAGGTGCGGGATTTCCGAGGCGTTGCGCTTGTTGATGGTGAAGCGCAGGCCGACCTTGAGGCCTTCGGCCTGGCAGTTCTCGACGCCCTTCAAGGCCTGCTTGTAGGCGCCGGTCACGCCGCGGAACTTGTCGTGCACGGCCTCGGCGCCGTCCAGGGAGATGCCGACGTAGGACAGGCCGACTTCCTTCAGTTCCTTGGCCTTGGCCTTGGTTATGAGGGTGCCGTTGGTGGAGATGACGGCGCGCATGCCCTTGGACGTGGCGTACTTGGCCAGTTCGACCAAGTCTTCGCGCACCAGGGGCTCGCCGCCGGAAAAGAGCATGACCGGCGCGCCGAACTGCGCCAGGTCGTCGATCATGACCTTGGCCTGCTCCGTGGAGATGGGGTCCTTGTGGGCGCTCGGCTCCACGGCGTGGGCGTAGCAGTGCACGCACTTGAGGTTGCAGCGCTGGGTCATGTTCCAGACCACAACGGGCTTCTTGTCCTTGGCGAACTGCAGCAGGTGGGAGGGGAGTTGGGCGGAATTGCGTCCGTAGCGCAGGGCGTCGGAGGGTTCCACCGTGCCGCAGTAAAGTTTGGAGATACCGATCATGGTTGCCTCATGTGAACGCGAAGGTTCGTCTATGGGGTGCGAACCGGACGGCGCGGGGCCTGGCGGTTCGGAAAAATTCGGGAGAGCCGAAGGCTTGTCCTAATGGCTGTGGCTGTCAAGTCAAGGGCGGACCTATTGCAGGGTGCGGGTCGGGGGCTCGTCCCCCAGGAGGCGGGCCACCTTGTCCTGGTGATCCCTGGAAGCGGATTCCTTGCGGGTCGTCTGCTCGGCGGGTTTCCTGCGGGCGTTGCGGCCCAGGCCCTTGTCCACGGCCAGCCGCCAGAGACTCTTGAACGTGCGCATCAGGCCCTTCCGGTGACGAGGGTCAGGACGATGGCCACGGCCAGGGCCAGGAGCATGGGCAGCACGAGCACGGCCAGGACCTGTTTGTTGCTGGCGCCGTGCACGTGGCGCAGCCCCAGGAATTTGTAGACCGTGGCGCCGATCATGGCCAGGGGCATGCCGATGTAGGGGATGACCATGAGCAGCATGGGCGCCGCGCTGTACGCCTCGGCGCGGAAGGTCCCTTCGAAGCCCTTGGTGTCGGCCTTGAAAAGGCGCAGGAAAAAATGGTTGATGGCCGTGTCCATGAACAGGAAAACCGAGACTTCGAGGGGGTAGAGGATGAGGGCCAGGGCTGCCTGCGCGGTGTGCCCGAGCCCTTCGGTCAGCAGGCTCGGCGGCATGATGCCCAGGAGCTGCCAGATGGACTGGGACAGGGCCACGGCCTGGATGACGACGAGAAAAAAGAGCAGCGGCTTCATGATTCCGTGGCCCACGGGCATGGCCGAGAAAAAGCCCTTGGGGTTGGCGAGCACCTGCATGAAGGTTTTGGCGAAGGCCAGTGGGTAGCCCGACGTCGCGCGCTCCCACAGGGGGAGGCTGGCCTGGGGCTGGTCTTCGGCGCCGGCCCCGTGGGCTTCTTCGCCGTCGTCGTTCAGGGCCTCGAGCTCCTTCCAGAGATCGTCCTCGCGCGGGGCCTGGCGCTGGTGCGGCGCGGGATCTTCCGCTGCGGGACGTGCAGGAGTCTCGGCGGGCTGGACCTGCGTTGTTTGCGCGGGGCGTTCGTGGCGAGGCAGTGGGGCGTCTGCGGGTGCGGCGGGCTGAGCAGGCCCGGCAGGTTCGTGCTGCGGGACGTTCGCGCCGGCCGGCTGGCCGGGAAGTTCCCGGAATTTGAAGCGGTGCTGGCACTTGGGGCAGGTGGCCATGACCGCCTTCGGCGGAAGCTTGGCCTCGTTGACGGTGCGTCCGAACCCGCAGCTGGGACAGGTGATATTCATGACGGATGCTCTCTCCTCTTGCGAGAAGGCTGATACCCCCTCTTGGTCCGATTAGCAACCGCGGCGGGTTTTGGGGCAGAGAAAGAGGTCGTCGAAGAGATGCACGAAAAAGGCCACGATGAGCACGCCGCTGTAGTCCATGGTGCTGTCGGAATCGAATTCGCGCAGCATGTGCTCGATGAATTCCGGCCTGAAGTAGCCTTTGTCCCGCACGGCAATGGGAGACAGGGATTCGCCGATCAGCCCCCTGAACATGCGTACGAACCATTTGCCCGGGGGGGCCAGGGGTTGCTTGCGGCGGCGGCAGATGGCCGGGGGCAGGAACGTGCGGAAACCTTTCTTGAGCAGGTGCTTTTCGTTCAGCCCCCGCATCTTGAAGCGGCCCGGCAGTGAGAAGACGTACTCCACCAGCCGGTGGTCCATGAAGGGGGACCTGAGTTCCACGGAGTTGGCCATGCTCATGGTGTCTGCCAGGGGCAGGGTCAGGTTGGGCAGGCGCATGCGGCTCTCCAGGTACAGGGCCTGATCCAGCAGGGATCTGGAGCCAGGAACCGTCGGCAGCTCGCCGTCCCGCTCCCCGAGTCGCGGAAGCAGTCTCTCGATGAAGCCGTCGGACAGGAGCTGCCCCTTCATCTGAAAGGCCTGGAACCTGTACGGCAGGGCGGGGTGGGCCGCGGGGAAGCCCTTCAGGGCCGAGTAGTGCATCAGGGCCTGCTGCGGGGAGGAGAGGGCCGGGAAGACCCGACGCAGAAGGTTCGCGCGGGCCGGGGTCTCGCTGCGGCCGATGAAGTCCATGAGCTTCAGGAGCTTGAAATAGTCATACCCGCCCAGGATCTCGTCGGCGCCGTCGCCGGACAGGACGACCTTGAAGCCCATGTCGCGGATCTGACGCGACAGCAGGTACAGGGGCAGGTTCAGGAGCGTCACCAGGGGCGTTTCCAGATGCCAGACCAAGTTCGCGACCTCCCTCTCCTCGATGGAGCAGAGGAACTCGTGGTGTGTGGTGCCGAAGGCCCCGGAGACCATGCGCGCGAAGTGGCGCTCGTCGTAGCCCGCGTCCTCGAAGGTGATGGACAGGGTGTGCACCGGCGCGTTGGAGAGATGGGCGTAGAGGCCGGTCACGCTGCTGGAGTCGATGCCGCCGCTCAGGTACGAGGCCACGGGGACGTCGGCCACGAGCCTGGCGCGCACGGCTTCCAGCAGATGGTGGCGCAGGCCCTCGGCCGCGTCGTCCTCGCTCAGCTCTGCAGGCGGCGTGTCGAGGGGAATGTCCCAGTAGGGCGCGACGCGCAGCCCCTTGGCATCATGGACGAGAAAGCTCGCGGGCGGGACCTGCCGTATCCCTTCCAGGAAGGTGTCCGGGGCGAGGTTGAAGCCGTAGTCGAGGAGCCGGTCCATGGCCAGGACGTTCACGGCCCGGGGGACGCCCGGATAGTGCAGGATGGCCTTGATCTCGGAGGCGAAGACAAGGGTCCCGTCCGGCAGGGCCGCATAGAAGAGCGGTTTCTTCCCCATGCGGTCCCGGGCCAGGAACAGGCGCCGGGCTCCGGGGTTCCAGATCGCGAAGGCGAACATCCCCGCCAGCCGGTCCAGGCATTTTTCGCCCCACTGCACATAGGCGGCCAACAGGACTTCCGAGTCTGAGCGGGTGCGGAAATGGTGGCCGAGGCTGGCGAGTTCGACCCGCAGGGGCTGGTAGTTGTAGATCTCGCCGTTGAAGACCAGGATCATGCCTGACGGTTCGTGGACCAGGGGTTGGTTGCCGCCCTGCAGGTCGATGATGGCCAGGCGTCTGGACGCCAGAGCGCAGCGCTCGTCCTGGTGCAGCCCCTGGTGGTCGGGGCCGCGGTGGGCGATGGCCAGGGCCATGGCGCCGAGGATGTTCGTGTCCGGAGTGATTCCGCTGGGATTGAAAAAGCCGGCTATGCCGCACATGCACGCGTTCCCGGTTGAGGTGGTGTCCCGGTGGACGGATGCAGAATGCGTGCCCTGGCGATACCGCGCATCGGCAGGTCAGCGTGCGTAGTAGGCTGCGGCCTTGGGTGGCGCGGGATGGGGCTGTGTCCTGGAAATCTCGGCAAAGGCCGAGCGGAAGGAGGACAGGATGCCGACGACCTCGTCGATGATGGCCGTGTCCATCTTCAGGTTGGCCCGCAGCAGGCGGGTGTTGCAGTACATGTAGAGGCGGTGGAGGTTCTGGGCGAGGTCCCCGCCCCGCTCGTTGTTCAGGGAGCCGTCGAGTTCGGCGATGATGTCCAGGGCCTGGGAGATGAGGATGCCTTTCTTGGCGAAGTTCTTGGCCTCAATCTCCTCCTTGGCCTGTTCGAGGAAGGTGATGGCCCCGTCGTAGAGCATGACCACGAGGTGTCCCGGGGTCGTGGTGGTGACGTGAGTCTGCATGTATGCGTTAGCGGCTTTGTGCACTGCTTGTCTCCTTAACTGCTGGAGGAGCCGGGGAGGCTCTTGATTTGCGAGCTGAGTTGCGTGGAAATGTTGTCGTAATTGCCCAGGACTGCCTCGAGGTTGGCGAAGCGCAGCCGCAGGGTGCGCTCCAGCAGGGCCAGCCGCCGCTCCTCGTAGGCGATCTTGTCGTCGATGGAGTCCATGATGTCCTGGTAGTTGTCCTTGAGGATCTCCAGGGTGCCCGTCAGGGGGTCCGTCAGTTTTTTGATTTCCTGCGACAGTTCCTCGGCCTTGCCGGACTTGATCTGGACTTGACCGGAATACGTGCCGGCGGTCAGGTTGATGACCTCGACGGCCAGGCCGCGTGAAATGTTGCCACCGCCTGAGGCGACAATCTTGTTGCCGTCGATGTTGGCGGAATAACCGTTTATGCTCGCGGCAGTGATGTTGCCTCCGGCATCCACCGTGTACGAAATGGCGAAGTCTCCCGCGCCGGTGATGCCTTTGAGGTAGGAGTCGAACTTGAAATTGGATGACTCCACTGCCTGGCCGTCAACCACTTCCTTGGTCGACGGATAGTAGTCCGCGCTGAAGAGGCGGGCCACGGCGTCCGGGTTCGATGTCAGGGCCGAGAAGAAGGCGCCCTGGTCCAGGGTCAGAAGTCCGAAGGTTGGGGAGCCTTCGCTGGTATCCGTGGTGATGCCGATGCTGCCCAGGGAGGTGATGGGGTCCAGGTCGTAGTCGAAGCCCAGGCCCTTTTCCGCCAGAATGTTCTTGAGCTTCTGCTGGATCATCTGCAACCCGTAGTTGCCCGTCAGCAAGGAGCCGGACACGTTGGCGCCCACCGTCGTGACCTGGGTCTGCTCCTTGATTTGCTGTAGCACGGCGTTCACGGACTCGACGAAGGTCAGCATGTTTTCGGTCACGGATTCCGGGTCCAGACTGGTGGTCAGGGTCGTGGTGCCCGTGCTGGTCAGGTTCATGGTCACGCCGGGGATGATGTCGGAAATGGCGTTGCTCGCCCGCTCGATGTACCCGTCCGTGGCGCCCTGGATCTGGCTGAAGTGGCGGGCCTGCAGGCTTTCGACGCTCGTGCCCGGGGCGTTGATGATGGAAATCTGGTTGGCCGAGCCCGGCTCCCCGGTCAGGGTGAATTCAAGACTGCCGGAGACGTCGGTTGCGGAGGCAGTGATGCCTGTGGCGGCCGTGATATTCGCGGCCAGGTCGGCCCATGTGTCTGTGGCCGCAACGGCGATGGAATGGATGTTCCCGGCGTAGGCGAACTTGAATGTCCCGCCGCTGGCCGCAACCAGATCCGTTGCGGCCGTGGCGGCCAGGGTGGCCCTGAGGATGTCCGCGGTCTGGGTGGGCGTTCCGACGGGATAGCCGTCCACGCGGAGTTGCGCGTTGCTGGCGTTCTGGGTCTCGATGAACTGGTTTTTCCCGAAACTCTGGAGGAGGTTTCCGGAAGTCGCGGTATCGTCGATGATGAAGTCGTTGCCCGCGCCCAGATCCATGCTGCGGATCTGCAGGCGGTAGCCGCTACCGTCGTTGATGACGCTGGCGCGTACGGCATTGCGGTTGTCCGGGTCGGAATTGATGAGATTCGCAAACTGGGACAGGGTCGTGGTGGGAGTCACGTCCACAGAGACCTGCTGGTTGCCCACGGTGAAAGCGAAGGTCCCGGCCGCCCCGCCGCTGATGACCGCGTCGGGCGAGGAAAAAATTACCGCCCCCATGTGCATGTCGTTGGTCGCCAGGGACACGACCTCGATTTGATGGGAACTTTCTTCCGCCGCGCTGCCGGCCGTGGCGGTCAGGACCGCGGAGTTGGACGAGGCGGCCTGTTTGACCAGAAACTCGTCCGGCGTGTTCATGGAATCCAGTGTCGTTTTGAGCGAAAGCAGGGACGAGGACAGGGAGTCGAAGCTTTCGCTCTTGGCGTCCCACTGGGCGCGCCAACTGAGCAGGCGTTTGGTGTGCGTCTGCTCGACCTCGACCAGCTTGGTGACCATGGACTCGAAGTCGGTGCCCGAACCGAGCCCGGTGAATCGTATGGCTCCGGAAGTGAGAGTGGTGGTCAGGTCGTCAGCCATGGGGCCTCGCGTGCTTTGGGATGAGGTGCGTTCGCATCCAGGACTCAAGCAAACTCGGTGCCATCCCTTCAGGGAAAAAAGGCCGGGCCGCTTCCGCGACCCGGCCGGGAATGCGTCGTCAACTCAAGGAGGTTATCCCTGCATGAGCTGCAGCGCCATCTGCGGCAGGGTGTTGGCCTGGGACAGCATGGCCACCGCCGACTGGGTCAGAATCTGGTTGCGCACGAAGTTGGTCATTTCCGTGGCCACGTCCACGTCGGAGATCCGGGATTCCGCTGCCTGCAGGTTCTCGGCCTGGACCGTCAGGTTGGTGATGGTGTTTTCCAGGCGGTTCTGCAGGGCGCCCAGGTTGGCGCGGATGTTGTCCTTGGAAATGATGGCCTTGTTCAGTGCTTCGAGAGACTTCTGAGCTCCTTCCTGGGTCGAGATTGAATACCCGCCATCTAAGTCCGGATCTGCAGCGTTTCCAACGCCGAGTGCCGATGCGGTCGAAGTACCAATTTTGATGTAGTAGTAGTCCTCGGCGCTGTCATTGGCCGTTCCGAAGTGGACCTTGAGCTTGCCGGTGGACTGTAGGCCACCACCACTGAAGGTGTCGCTCGAAAGGTTGCCGTTCAGCAGGTAGATGCCGTTGAAGTCCGTGGCGTTGGCGATTCGGGTGATTTCCGAGGCCATCTGCTGGTATTCCGAGTCGATGATCAGGCGCTGGTCCGAAGTGTAGGTACCGGTGGCGGCCTGCTCAGCCAGTTCCTTCATGCGGATCAGCTTTTCGTCGATGACCTGCAGGGCGCCGTCAGCGGTCTGGATCATGGAGATGGCGTCGTTGGCGTTTCGCACACCCTGGTTCAGGGACGCGATGTCGGCGCGCATGAGCTCGCGGATGGCGAGGCCCGCGGCGTCGTCGGCCGCCGTGGTGATGCGCAGACCCGAGGACAGGCGGTTCACTGAGGTGGAAAGGTTGCCGTAGGCGCCGGAAAGATTTCGGGCCGCGGTCATGGCCATCAGGTTGTGGTTGATGATGAGTGACATAGGTAATTCCTCCTTGAAAGATTGTCGGCATCCTTGCCTTTGGATTCGCAGCCTGACGGGGCCGCTTTATTGCTCTTGATGACTGAATCGGCAGGGAGCGGATTTTCTTTAGGGGAAATTTGTCCGACAATTCATGTCGGACGGATCACTCGAAGTCCGGGATGTGACGCCGCGCTTCATCGCTGGGAATGCCGCGGGACTGGGCGATGGCGTCGAGGTTGTCCTCGGCGTCGGATTTGCGCAGGTACAGGGGCGGGGGAGGGCTGCCGGCGTAGGAGGCAGCGCATGCCGCGGCGAGCAGGGCCGTCGGCGTCGGCGTGTCTAGGAGGGGAGGAAGGACGGACGCATTGGCCAGTCCCTGCAGTTCGGGATTCGTGCGCAGGCCGCTGCCAAGCAGAAAGAGCGGGGCGGGACGGTCGGCGAGCAGGCCCAGCGCCTGGGCGACGCGCGCGGGCCGGACCGGACCGAGAGCCAGGCCGTTCGAGAACCCCTGCATGTAGACCTGCCCTTTGCGGGCGTAGGTCAGCACCCAGGTTTCCCCGGTGGCGAAATCCGTGGCCTGAGCGGCCAGCAACTCCAGGTAGGCCAGCCCGGCCATGGGGATGGCGAAGGCCCGGGACAGGCCGTACATGGCCGCGTGGGCGATGCGCAGGCCCGTGAAGGACCCGGGGCCACGCACGCAGGCGATGCCGGCGAGGTCGCGGGCTGTGGCACCGCGCACGGCCAGAGCGCGCTCCATGGCCGTGGGCAGGTGGCGGATGGACTGGCCGGGGCAGAGAATCTCCTCGCTGAAGAGGAGGCTTCCGGGCGTGCCCAGAACGACCTGCAGGCGTTCCTCGGCGCAGTTCAGCGCCAGGAAGAGGCTAGCGGAAGTGGCGCAGGATGTCATTGAAGGTCGCCACGATCATGAGCATGAGCAGGAGCGTCATGCCTATCCTAAGCGCCGCCTGCTGCACCTTGGGGCTCAGGGGGCGGCCGGTGATGGTTTCCAGGAAGAAGAAGAGGATGTGCCCTCCGTCCAGGACCGGGATGGGCAGCAGATTCAGGATGCCCAGGTTGATGCTGATCAGCGCGGTCAGGGCCAGCAGGTTGACCAGCCCGTTCTGGGCCTCCTTGTGGATCATCTCGGAGATGAGGATGACCCCGCCCATGTCGGTCCAGGGGATGACCCGCTCCACCAGCTTGACGATGCCCATGACCATGAGGGTGCTGACTTCCTTGATCTGCCGACCGCCCTGCACCGCCGCGGCCAGGAAGCTCAGTTCTCGGCTGGAGAGCTCGCCGCTCGGGGCGATGCCCATCATGGGCACGACCTTGATCTCGCCGAAGAGGTTGCGCTTCTCCTGTAGTCGCGGGGTCACGGCCAGGGACACGATTTCGCGGCCGCGGGCCACCGTGACCTGCATGGCGGCTCCCGTGTTGGCTTCGATGCGGCTGACCAGATCGTCCCAGACGGCTATGGGTTGGCCGTCGATCTCGACGATGCGGTCGCCCGGGACGAGACCGGCTTCTTGGGCTGCGCTGGCGTTGGTCACCTGGCCGATGACCGGCAGCATTTCCTGCACGCCCTGGCTGTAGGCCAGGCCCCAGAAGATGAGCCAGGCCAGGAGAAAATTGAAGGCCGGGCCGGCCAGCACGACGAGCATGCGTTGCCAGGGTGGCCGACGGGAGAAGGACTCCTCCTGCGTGAACCCTTCGGGGAGTTCCGCGTCGGGCGATTCGCCGACCAGCTGCACGTAGCCGCCCAGGGGGAAGGCGCAGACGCGGTAATCCGTCTTGCCGCGGGTGACGCCGAAGAGCCGCGTCCCGAACCCCAGCGAGAAGACGCTCACGCCCATGCCAAGGCGCCGGGCCACGACGAAGTGGCCGAGCTCGTGGAAAAAGATCAGTCCGCCCAGGACAAGCACAACCGCCAGGATGCTGGTCACCATTCCCCTCTTCCCAGGGCCTCTGCGGCCCGTGTTCGTGTTTGCGCGTCGAGGGAGAGAATGTCGTCCAAATCCTGCACGCAGGTCAAGGCGTGCATGGAGAGCATTTCCTCGATGAGCCGGGCGATGCCCGGAAAAGAGATGCGGCCGTCCAGGAAGGCCTGCACGGCCACTTCGTTGGCCGCGTTGAGGACAACGGGACTTCCGGCGGCCAGGGCCTCGCGGGCCAGGCGCAGGCAGGGAAAGCGTTCGGGGTCGGGCCCTTCGAAGGTCAGGGTGCCGACCTTGGCCAGGTCCAGCCGCTCCAGGCCGATGTTGAGCCGCTCGGGGTAGCCCAGGCAGTAGCCGATGGGGATCTCCATGTCCGGCACGCCCAGGTGGGCCAGCTGGGAGCCGTCCGCATACTCGACGAGGGAGTGGACGATGGACTGGGGGTGGACCACCACATCCACTTCGTCGAGGTCGGCCCCGTAGAGGTGCACGGCCTCGATGATTTCGAGCCCCTTGTTCATCATGGTCGCGGAATCGATGGAGATTTTTGCGCCCATGGACCAGTTGGGGTGCTTGAGGGCCTGGGCCGGGGTGACGGTCCGAATCTTCTCGGCCGGCCAGGTGCGGAAAGGTCCGCCCGAGGCGGTCAGGATGAGGCGCACGGCCTGCCGCCCGTCGTGTCCGGCAAAGGCCTGGAACAGGGCGTTGTGCTCCGAGTCCACGGGCAGGATGACCGCGCCGGACTCGGCGCATGTCCTGCGAAAGAGCTCTCCGGCCAGGACGAGGGCCTCCTTGTTGGCTAGGCAGAGGACCTTGCCGGCCCTGGCCGCGGCCAGGGCCGGGACCAGCCCGGCCGCGCCGACCTGGGCGGCCAGCACGAGGTCCGCTTCGGGCAGGGTGGCCAGTGCGGCGTACCCGTCGCGGCCGACGAGGATTTCCGGCGCGTAGCCGACCGGCAGCAGCCCGCGCAGTTCCCGGGCCCCCTCTTCGGTCAGGACCGCCAGATACCTGGGGCGGAACATGCCGGCCTGGCTCGCGAGCAGTTCGACGTTCCGGGCTCCGGCCAGGGCAACGACGCGCAAGGCGTCCGGGTTCTTGGCCACGACGCGCAGGGCGCTGGTGCCGATGGAGCCCGTGCTGCCCAGGATGGCCAGGGAGCGGGGGCCGGACCGGCCGAAAACCGGTGAGACGAGGGGGGAGATGTACTTCATGGCGTCACGCTAGGCGAAAAAGGGAAAAAGCGCAGCCAGGCCGCAGTAGAGCGGCAGGGTGAAAAGCAGGCTGTCGATGCGGTCCAGGATGCCGCCGTGGCCGGGCAGGACCCAGCCCGAGTCCTTGATGCCCTGCCTGCGCTTCAATGCGGACTCGAAGAAGTCCCCGGTCTGGGCGGCGATGTTGAGCCCGGCCCCGAGCAGGGCGAAGGCCTGCCACCCGGCCGTGCCGAAGGCGAGTCCGAAAGCGGTGCTGACCGCGACGCTCGCGGCCAAGCCGCCGATGCTCCCGGCCCATGTCTTTTTCGGGCTCACGGAAGGCCAGATCTTGGCTCCGCCCAGATAGCTGCCCGCATAGTAGGCCCCGGTGTCGGCGGCGAAGGTCGTCAGCAGCACGAGGCCGATCTCCGGCGCGGAGACGGTGCGGAAGAGCCGCAGGATGAAGGGCAGGTACAGCAGCCCGGTCAGCAGGATCTGGCTGTCTTGCAAGGCGTCGGGGAAGCGTGCGCGGTCATGCTGGGCCAGGAACGCCAGAGCCATGCCGAGCATCGCCAGGCACGCCAGGGCGGTGCCGGACCAGGTCAGCGGAGCCCAGACGAGGCCCAGGGCCAAGAGCGTCCCGCCGGCTTTCCATGCGATTTTTTCCCGCAGCGGCCAGAACATGGCGTAGAATTCCAGAAGGCCCAGGCCGGCCACTGCCGCGATGGCCAGGCTCAGGACCGGATCGCCGCTGAAAATAGCCCAGCCCAGAAGCGGCAGCAGGATGACTGAGGTCAGCACGCGTTGCAGATGAGCACTTTTCATGCGGTCTGCTCTCCGGTCGTCCCGAAGCGGCGCTGCCGCGCGGCGTAGTCCGCCAGGGCGGTCTGGAGTTCAGGGCCGTGGAAGTCGGGCCAGGCCACATCCGTAAAGTAGAGCTCGCTGTACGCGCTCTGGAAGAGCAGGTAGTTGCTGAGCCGCAACTCGCCGCTGGTGCGGATGATGATGTCCGGGTCGGGCATGCCGGCGGTGTAGAGTTCCGCTGCGAACACGTCCTCGGTCAGATCCGAGGGCCGGACGCCCTTGCGCAGCACGGCCTGGCAGGCGCGCAGAATTTCAAGCCGTCCCGAATAGTTGAGGGCCAGGTTCAGGTTCATGCCCGTGCAGCCGGCGGTCTTGTCCACGGCGTGGCGGAGGACCTGCCTGGTGGCCATGGGCAGCTCGTCCATCTCGCCCAGGACGTTCAGGCGGATGGACTGCTCCAGCAGGGACGGCAGTTCCGCGCTCAGGAACTCCCGCAGCAGGTTGAAGAGGAAGCCGACCTCCTGCTTGGGCCGCGACCAGTTCTCCTTGGAGAAGGTGTAGAGGGTCAGGTAGGGGATGCCGAGTTTGCGGCATTCCCGCACGATCTCCCTGGCGGTCTCGGTGCCGGCCTTGTGCCCGGCGCTGCGGTCCAGGCCGCGGGCCTTGGCCCAACGGCCGTTGCCGTCCATGATGATGGCGAGATGGGTGAGCGGTGGCATGAACTGGCTCTAGATCTCCATGATTTCCTTTTCTTTTTCCGCCAGGGCCGCGTCGGCCTTCTTGACGAAGCTGTCCGTGGCCTTCTGCACCTCGTCCTGGGCCTTGTGCAGATCGTCCTCGCTGATCTCCTTGGCGGTCTGCATCTTCTTCAGGGCCTCGTTGACGTCGCGGCGCACGTTGCGGATGGCCACCTTGGCCTCCTCGGTGTACTTCTTGGCCATCTTGACCAGGTCCTTGCGGCGTTCCTCGGTCAGGGGCGGGATGTTGATGCGGATGGCGCGACCGTCGTTGATGGGGGTCAGCCCGAGGTCCGACTTCATGATGGCCTTCTCGATGTTGCTGAAGGCGTTGCGGTCCCAAGGGGAGATCGAGATGGTCCGGCTGTCGGGAATGGACACCGAGGCGACCTGGTTGAGCGGGGTCGGGGTGCCGTAGTACTCCACCCTGATGTTGTCCACCAGGGCCGTGGAGGCGCGGCCGGTGCGCAGCCGCGAAAAATCCTTCTCCAGGCTGTCGATGCTCTTCTGCATCCTGTTCGTGCAATCCTTGATATGCTTTTCCATGTCATTCTCCTTGAACGATAGTTCCGACTTCCTCGCCCCTGACCACGCGCTGGATGTTGCCGGGCACGAAGAGATTGAAGACGCCGATGGGGAGCTTGTTGTCCATGCACAGGGATATGGCCGCAGAGTCCATGACTTTCAGGCGGCGCTGCAGCACGTCGATGTAAGTCAGGCGGTTGAACATGACCGCGTCGGAGTGCTTTTCCGGGTCCTTGTCGTAGACGCCGTTGACCCGCGTGGCCTTGAGGATGGCCTCGCACTTGAGCTCCATGGCCCGGATGACAGCCGCCGTGTCCGTGGTGAAATAGGGGATGCCCGTGCCCGCTGCGCAGATGACCACGCGGCCCTTTTCCAAGTGGCGGATGGCGCGGCGGCGGATGTAGGGCTCGGCCACTTCCTTCATGTCGATGGCCGTCATGACGCGGGTCGTGACGCCGAGCTTCTCCAGGGCGTCCTGCACGGCCAGGGCGTTCATGACCGTGGCCAGCATGCCCATGTAGTCGGCCGAGGCGCGGTCCATGCCCTTGGAGGAGACGGACACGCCCCTGAAGATGTTGCCGCCGCCGATGACAAGGCTGAGCTGTACGCCCAGGGAGGCCGCCTCGACCAGCTCGCTGCAGATGGACTGGATGGTCGCGGGCTCGATGCCGAACCCCTGTTCTCCGGCCAGGGCTTCTCCGCTCAGTTTGAGCATGACTCTGCCGTATCGGAGCTTGTCCATATGTTCCTTACCTCGTGCTGAAAGGTGAACGAAAAGGAGGCCGGGATGCCCAGCCTCCTTCTCGACAAAAGTCTATAGCCATTTCGGAGGACCGGCGCAACAGGAGCCGGACGCGTCCTGTCATCATGGCCGGAGGGAGCGGAAGGGCCAAAAAAAAGGGCCTTGCGGCCCTTTTCTTATGCGCCAATCGCGAACCGGTAAAACCGGGCGATGTCAGCGTTCTTCCCGAGAAGATCCTTGATGGTCTTCTTGTCGTCCTTGATGAAGACCTGCTCGCGAAGGCAGACTTCCTGATAGTACTTGCGGATGCGGCCTTCGACGATCTTTTCGGCGATCTGGGCCGGCTTGCCTTCTTCCTTGGCCTGGTTCAGGTAGATTTCCTTTTCCTGGGCCAGGGTTTCGGCCGGAATCTGGTCGGGGCTCACACAGATCGGATTGGCGGCCGCGATCTGCATGGCCACGTCCTTGGCCAGCTCGGGGGTGGCCGCGCCGGTCAGTTCGACCAGGACGCCCAGCTTCTTGGTGGAGTGGACGTAGGAGCCGATGACGCCGTCGCCGCTCAGGGCGACGTAGGCCAGGCGGCCGGTCTGCATGTTCTCGCCGATCTTGCCGATGAGGCCGGAGAGGTCGGTGGCCTCGGCGGGCAGGGCCTCGATGTCGTCCGTCTTCTTCTCCATGGCCAGCTTGGCGAGCCCTTCGGCGAAGGCGATGAACTCCTCGTTCTTGGCCACGAAGTCGGTCTCGCACTTGAGCTCGCTCATGGCGGCGGACTTGCCGTCGTCGGCGATGACGACCGTGATCAGACCTTCGGAGGTGGCGCGTCCGGCCTTCTTGGCGGCCTTGGACAGACCCTTCTCGCGAAGCCAGGCGATGGCCTTTTCCTCGTCGCCGTCGCACTCGCTCAGGGCCTTCTTGCAGTCCATCATGCCCGCGCCGGTGCGGTCGCGCAGGTCCTTAACCATTGCTGCGGTGATGCTCATATCGTTATACCTCTTCGTCCGTTTCGGCGGATTCGATGTCTTCGGCGACCGGAATTTCAACTTCGGCGGTCTTGGCTGCCTTGGGCGCGGGGGTGGTGTCCTTGGCGCTGGCCTGGCCTTCGACGCAGGCGTCGGCCATGGCGGCGGCGAACAGCTTGATGGCGCGGATGGCGTCATCGTTGCCGGGGATGATGTAGTCGATCAGGTCGGGGTCGCAGTTGGTGTCGACCACGGCCACGATCGGGATGCCGAGCTTGCGGCATTCCTTGACCGCGATCTCTTCGCGGTGCGGGTCGATGATGAAGGCGGCCGCCGGGGGCTCCTCCATGTCCTTGATGCCGCCGAGCGTCAGGTTCAGCTTGGCGACCTCGCGCTCCATGCCGACGATTTCCTTCTTCAGGAAGCGGTTCACGGAGCCGTCCTCGAACATGGCCTCAAGCTTCTTCAGCCGGCCGATGCTGGTGCGGATGGTCTGGTAGTTGGTCAGGGTGCCGCCCAGCCAGCGGTTGGTGACGTGGAACATGCCGCAGCGCTCGGCTTCGGCCTTGATCACGTCCTGGGCCTGCCGCTTGGTGCCGACGAAGATGATCTTGCCGCCGCGGGCCACGGTCTCGGCGATGAAGTCGTGGGCCTTGCGGTACAACTTCACGGTCTGCTGCAGGTCGATGATGTGGATGCCCTTGCGCGCGCCGAAGATGAAGGGGCGCATCTTGGGGTTCCAGCGGCGGGTCTGGTGGCCGAAGTGAACTCCGGTCTCCAGCATCTGTTTCATGGATACGTAAGGCATGGTTGATCTCCTTGGTTTTTTTCCTCCGCCCGCATGAGCCCGGATGGGCCAAACCAGAGGCGCGGGCGTGTGGAGTGTTTGAGAACTGCAGTCCGTACGCGAAGCTGCAGGATTAGGCAAGGGGAAAAATCAGACCCTGGCCACGAGGGGAATGACGATGGGGTCGCGCTCCAGGACCTTGCGGAAGAAGCGGCGCAGGGCGGAGCGGATGCGCTCCTCCAACTTGTAGGCTTCGCAGTTCGGGTTGCCCTCCATGACGTCGAGGATGATGCACTTGGCGTCCTCGAGGATGTGGGCGAAGTGCTGCTCGAAGATGAAGCCCTTGGACTGGATGCTCGGGCCGAAGACGATGGTCCCGAACTCGTCCTGGACCAGCAGGACGACCACGAGGCCCTCCCCACCCAGGATCTGGCGCTCCTTGAGCACGCTCTGCCCCACGTCGCCCACGCCCTTGCCGTCGACCAGGATGGACTCGGCGTTGACGGCCTCCTCCAGCCGGATGCCCGCTGGAAAGAGGGTCACGGGCTGGCCGTTTTCGAGAATGATGGCCCTCTCGGGGGCCACTCCGCGGGATATGGCCAGCTCTGCGTGCTTGAAGAGGTGGCGGTACTCGCCGTGAACCGGCACGAAGAATTTGGGCCGCACCGTTTCGAGCATGATCCCCAGCTCTTCCTGGTGTGCGTGCCCCGAGGCGTGGATGGCCTGCACCTTTTCGTACAGGACTGTGGCCCCCTGGCGGTAGAGGTCGTTGATGACCCGCGTGATGGCCCGGGTGTTGCCGGGGATGAAGCGCGAGGACATGATGACCGTGTCGCCCTTGTGGATGTTGATCTGGCGGTGCTCGCTGCGGGCTACGCGGCTCAGGGCCGAGAGGGGTTCGCCCTGGGAGCCCGTCAGCAGGATGACGATGCGGTCGTCGTCGAGGTAGGCCAGTTCCTCCATCTCGCAGGAGTTCTCGCGGTTGAAGCGCAGGTGCCCCAGCTCCCTGGCCGCCTCGATGTTGGCCACGAGGCTGCGGCCCGTGAAGGCGACTTTGCGGCCGTGCTTGGCGGCCAGATCGAAGATCTCCTGCATGCGCTGGATGTGCGTGGCGAAAAGGGTGACCAGGATGCGCCCCTTGGCCCCGGTGAAGACCTCGTCCAGCCGGGCCTGGATCTCCCGTTCCGTCAGGGAGAACCCTTCGCGCTCGACGTTGGTCGAGTCCGAGAGCAGGAGCGTCACGCCGTCGCGGGAAAAGTCGGAGAAGGCTTCGAGGTCCGTGGCGTGTCCGTCCAGGGGGTTGCGGTCGATCTTGAAGTCGCCGGTGTGCACGATGCGTCCGACCGGGGTCTCGATGCCCAGCCCGTACCCTTCGATGATGCTGTGGCAGACGGGGATGAAGGTCACGGCGAACTCGCCGAGGTCCAGGCGTTCCCGCGGTTTCACCGGACGGGGGGTGACATGCGATTCGAGGTTTCGCTCCTGCAGGCGCTTCAGCGCCAGGCGCAGGGTGAACTCGGAACCGTAGAGCGGGGTGTCGTGCAGGTAGGGGGCGATCCAGGCCAGGGCGCCGATGTGGTCCTCGTGGCCGTGGGTCAGGATGATCCCCTTCAGCTTGTGGCGCCGGCTGACAATGAAGTCCATGCGCGGGATGACCACGTCCACGCCGTAGAGGATGACGTCCGGGAACATGAGCCCGCAGTCGATCAGGATCATGCTCTGCTCGGTCTCCAGGGCCATGCAGTTCATGCCTATTTCGCCCAGTCCGCCCAGGGGCGTCAGGGTCACGTGCGCTTCGGACATCAAGGGGCTCCGATGGTTATGAGGTTCCGTTTTTTGAGGAAACTAAGGGAAGAGGGGGGCGAGGACAAGGCAAAAAAATGGGCCGCCTGGAGAGGCGGCCCGGAGGGGGGAGTGTCTGCACCCTAGATCTTGAACTTGCCGACCATGGTGTCGAGCTCTTCGGCCAGTCCGGACAGGCCCCGGGCGTTGTCGTGCACGGCCGCGGCCGTGGCGGCGACGTCGCCGGAGACCTCCCGCACCTTGCCCACGTCGCGGGCGATCTCGCGGACCGCCGTGTCGGTGTGGGCCACGTTCTCGTTCACCTGCTGCACGCCCACGGATGCCTGACCGACGTTCTCGGCGATGTCCTTGGTCGTCACGGACTGCTCCTCCACGGCCGCGGCGATGGTGCCGACGATGGCGTCCACGTCGCCGATGACCTCGGTGATCTGTTCGATCTCGCGTACCGTCTGGCTGGTGGCCTGCTGGATGCCCTGGATGCTGTTGCGGATTTCCTCGGTCTCGCGGGCGGTCTGCTGCGCGAGCTCCTTGATCTCGTTGGCCACAACGGCGAAGCCGCGTCCCGCTTCGCCGGCCCGGGCCGCCTCGATGGTCGCGTTGAGGGCCAGGAGGTTGGTCTGGGACGAGATGGCCATGATGGACTCGGTGATCTTGCCGATGTCCCGCGTCGCGGCGCCGAGCTCGCTGACCTGGGTCGTGGCCTTGTCCGCCGCTGTCACGGCCTGTACGGTCATGTCCTTGGCCTTGCCCGTGTTCACGGCGATTTCGGAGATGGTGGCGCTCATCTGTTCGGAGCTGGCGGCCACGGTGCCGATGTTGACCGCGTATTCTTCCATCGCCGCGGCCACGGTATTCATGTTGGCGCTCATTTCGTCCGTTGATGATGCGGCGTCGGACGCCGAGCGCGTCATGACGTCGGAATACTCCCTGAGGCCCCCGGCGAGTTGCAGCAGCCCTTCGGAGGCCCGTGCGACCTGTCCGGAGTTGCGGGCGACTTCGCCCAGGATGTTGCGGATCTTGTCCAGGAGCTTGTTGAACCACGAGCACAGCTCCCCGATTTCATCCCTCGACTTCACGGTCAGGCGGTCGGTGAGGTCGGCCCTGTCTTCGGTGATGTCCACGATGCGGGACATCATGTCGCCCAGGGGCCGGACGATGAGGCGCTGCAGGACGAAGGAGCTGACCAGTCCCGCGGCCACGAGGATGAGGCCCATGAGGGCCAGGATGTAGAAAGCCACGTCGCGGATGGCGGCGGTCCAGGACGACGCGTCGAAGGCGTAGACCAGCACGCCGACCTGGGTGCCGGCGTAGTCGTTGACCGGAAAGGCCGCCAGGGCCATGTCCCCGAAGCGCTGGTAGGCGGTGCCCTTCTGCCCCGCAAGCAGGAAGTCGGGGGTGACGAGGCCTTCGACCCGCCCGTCCTCGGTCGGCGTCACGAGCACGAACTTCCCGCCCACCACGGGGTTCTTGTCCGGATTCTGCAGTTCCGTGGCCACGGAGAGGTTTTCGGCGTTCATGTAGACCGCCATGCTCCGGCCTTCCCCGGAGGCCGCCCCGGCGATGACGGACTCGAAGGATTCGAGGGTCTCCACGGATCCGAGCTGCCTGCCGCTCGCGTCCTTGACGGGGGCGATGCCCCGGATGGCGAAGCCGCCGCTACCGACCTCGATGCCCCGCAGGGGCTTGCCGTCGGCGTTGACCTGCATGACCGTCTGCCGAAAACTCGACAGGTCGTCCGAGATGTCCACCCACTCACCCTTGCGCTTGGTCTGCTTCTCGCGCCACAGGCGCACGAGGCTGCGCGCCGGCGGGAGGTGGAAATGCAGCTGCATGGCCTTGCCCGAAACCTCCTTGAAGCCCGAGAGGTCGTCGGACAGCAGGGCGCGCAACTCTTCCCTGGCGCGCTGCAGGGTGGGGTCGCTTTCGTTTTCGAGGTTGCCGAGGTGGGCGAGTTCGAAGGCCTGGATGACGTCCGTGCGGCGGGAAAAAAGGGCGGCCTTCTCCAGGCCCTGGGCCGCTAGCGTCTCGATGGCCGTGTTGACCTCGCGCGATTTCTCCTCGGCGATGGAGCGCAGAAGCTGCCCCTGGAATTCGGTGAGTTGGCCGCGGATGAGCAGCGCTCCGGCAAGTCCGAGACAGACCACTGTCAGGAAAAGCGGGAGTACGAATTTTGTCCTGAGTTTCATACAGTTCTCCATAAAGCAAATTCTGCTCCAAAGCATTGACGCATAGGAGGTGAATCGTCACATATCATGGCAATTTTTCGATATCAACTTTTGAGCAGAAATAAAATCTTGTCTACGAATAGGAATTGATATGCATAGGATGCATTGATTAATTGTCGAGAAAATAAAGAAAAAAGCCCCGGGATTGACTCAATCCCGGGGCGCTTGTGAGACAAGCAGAGTTTTGAGCTATTTTTTTCGTTCAAGACACAGCGCGTGTGTCGTGCATGCAGTCACACAGGCTGGTTCGAGTCCTGCGTCGAGCCTGTCCATGCAGTAGTCGCACTTCCCGACGACATTCTCCTCTTCATGCAGAACGGGGATGTTCCATGGGCAGGCGGAGATGCATGATTCACACCCGATGCAAAGCTCCTTGATCACGTAGACCAGGCCGTCGGATTCTCTGCGCACCATGGCCTGCGTAGGGCATGCCGCGACGCAAGCCGGATCTTCGCAATGGTAGCAGCTGCGGAAGGACGCCTTCATGACGATCTTTCCGTCCTTGAATTCAGGAGCGCCGGATGTATGCACGGCGTACTTGATGCCGACGGGATTGTTGTTCTTGACCTTGCAGTGCACCTCGCAGGCTTTGCAGTGGATGCAACGCGACTTGTCCAATTTCATTCTGTATTTGCTCATCGTTGCCTCCCCTAGATTTTGCGCACGCCGACAAAGTGTTCCTGCATGGACAGACATCCGCCGCCCTTGTCCCAGGATTCAAGACCGCCAGGCATCAGTTCGTTGTCGGATGCGCCCTTGCCGATGGCCCTGGATTCGGGCGGCAGCTTGTGGCCGAACCCGTGCACCATGAACAGGGCTTCGGGGTGGACGCATTCGGTCACGAAAGCCTTGAGCTTGCCGGTCTGCCCTTTGCCCGAGAAAATCTCGACCATGTCGCCATCGGCGATGCCCAGCTTTTCGGCGCGGCTGGGGTGAATCCAGGCCGTGTTTTCAGGCATCTGCTCGGCCAGTAGCGGGTTGTTCACGGTGTGCCCCTGGGTGTGGACGCCGACTCGGCCGAAGGCGATGCGGAACATGCCTTCTGGCGGGCTTGCCGGCGAGACGTACGAGGGAAGGGTCTCGTGTCCGGCCTTGGCCCACTTGCCGCTGACCATCTCGATCTTGCCCGAAGGCGTCGGCAGCTTGACCTCGGACATGGGGCGGTAGAGGGGCTTGTCGGCCAGTTCCACGAAGCCTTTGGCGTCGAAGTCCTCGATGGTCACGCCCGTGTCCTGGAGCTGGTAGTTCCAGATGTCCTCGATGCTGTCGAAAGCCAGGCCGTCGACGCCCAGGCGTTTGGCCAGACCGCAGAGGATTTCCCACTCGGCCTTGGAGTCGAAGGTGGGTTCCTGGGCCCGCTTGCGCACGAAGAACTGGGGCTTGAGACCCGACTTTCCGGCGATGATGCTTTCCCGCGCCAGGTAGGTGGACAGGGGCAGAACCACGTCGGAGTGCCAGGCCGTGTCGGACCAGGAGAAGGTGACGCTGACCAGCAGGTCGAGCTTTTCCCATTTCTTCTTCACGGCCTCGGGGTCCGGCATGGCCATGAGGGGGTCGTGGCGGAAACACAGGTAGGCTCGGATGGGGTACGGCTCGCCCGTGACGATGGCGTCGTAGGCCAGGTTGACGAGGCCCGGGCCGGCGTCGAACTGCGGGTACTTCCAGCCCACGCCGTCGGCGCGCTTCTCTTCGGGTTTGGGGAAGAGGTCCACAAGCTTCTTGAGGCCTTTGCGGCCCACTTCCTTGGCCGTGTTGACGAAGGGCAGGCCGCCCTTGGCGCCGAAGGCCCCCAGCAGGGCGTTGATGATGTAGGCCGTGCGGCAGACCTGGAAGGAGTCGTTGTAGCGGGCGACCATCCAGCCCGGATGCCAGATGACGCTGGGCGCAGCGGCGGACAGCTGGCGGGCCAGATCGCGGATGCCCTCGGCCGTGGCGCCGGTCTCGGCGGCGGCCCACTCGGGCGTGTAGGGTTTGACGAATTCCTTGAGGCGGTCGAAGCCTTCCACGAACTGCTCGACGTATTCCTTGTTGTAGAGGTCATCGTAGATCAGGGCGTGGATGACGCCCAGGTTGAAGGCGTAGTCCGTGCCGGGGCGGATCAGGAAGAAGTTGTCGGCCTTGCTCGCGCTGACCGTGCCGCGGATGTCGATGACGGTCAGCTTGGCCCCGCCGGCGATGCCGTCCAGAGTCGCATTGACCTCGGCGACGTTGATGGCCTCCATGATGTTGCGGGTCTGGAGGATGATGTGCTTGGCGTTGCGCAGGTCATAGGCGACCATCTTGCGGCCCACGCCGATGACGGACTGGGCGCCATGCTGCACGTTGCGGGCGCAGGACGCGTCGTGGTTGCAGTAGTTGGGCGATCCGATGCCGCGCATGAACGCCTGATGCAGGTCGGGGAAGGGGCCGCCGCGGTCGGACCAGAGCACGGAACGCGGGCCGTGTTCGGCCATGATGCCTTGGAGCTTGTTGGCCACGTAGTGCAGGGCTTCGTCCCAGGACACGGCCTTCCACTTGCCTTCGCCGCGTTCGCCCACGCGGATCAGCGGCGTCTGGGGTTTTTCCGGATCCTGCTCCAGGGCGATGCCCGCAGCGCCGCGGGCGCACAGTCCGCCTTTGAGGGGGGAAAATTCGTTACCCTGGATGCGCGCGGCCTTTCCGTCCCGCACGTCCACCTGGATGGGGCAGCGCACGGTGCACATGCCGCAGACACTGAACACTGATTTGGTTGCCGTCATGGCCTTCTCCCGGTGCTAAAGCGCGAAGCACGAATACGCCGGCCTCGCTGGGGTTTTCACGATATGATTTCTCGTCACTAACTCCAGACGGCTTTTCTGCAAAACGGAGGGCCAGAAAGTTCATTATTTCACAAAGCAAAGTCGGTGCGTCGTGGGTGTATCGGCCTCGGGCGGCTTCGCTTGTGCCAAAAGTGCGCAATCAGCCCGAGTCGGGCATGGATCGAACCGGCAGGAGCCTTACGGCGCAGACGGCCGGGGCGTTTCCGTGGCCACGTCGGCGCCGAGGATGGCCATTCCGCGGATGCGGTCCAGAAAGGCGCCCCACCTGACGTCCGGTCTGTCCTCACCCGGCCGGAGGGTCGAGATGGCGAGGCGGCCGATGACGGCTCGTCCTGTCCCGCCGTCTGGCAGGACGGTGCGTACTCCCCAGATGTTGTGCAGCAGCAGCGGTTCGCCACGCGGGTCGGTGCCCAGGTAGAGCCCGATGTGGCCCGGCATGGAGATGAGCGAGAGGAACGGTTTGCCCTGGCTGCGGATGGTCGAGAGCTTCTGCTCGGCGTTCAGGCCTTCGAGGCTGATCTGGCGTTCGCCTTGCCTGGCCTGCTGCGACGAATTGCGCGGCAGCCAGATGCCGAAGGGCAGGAACAGGTCGCGCAGGGTGGATGAGCAGTCCCGGTTTTCATACAACCCACCCCAGCCGTACAGCTGGCCCGCCATGGCGTCGGCCAGGCCCGCCACCGCGCGCGATGTCAGGGGAAGGGGCATGGGAGCGGCCTGAAGCGTTCCGAGCTGTGCCAGCCCCACTTGCGCCCTGCCGTCGGCATCGCGCAGTGGGACTTTGACCACGAGGTCCTGGCCCGTGCGGGCATGGAGGGGGAAAATGGCGCCGATATGCGCCTGTCCAAGATATCTCCCGCCTCCGATGAGCGGCGTGTCGTCCGCGCGCACGGCGGCCATGACCCGCGTGCGGTAGCCTTTGCGGAACGGTTCGTCGGTCAGGGCCACATCCTCGTGGCGCACCCAGCCGGAGGTGAAGGCCGTCTCCACATAGACCCAGGCCCGGTCCCGGGATTCGTGGGAGATGAAGACCGGCGTGCCCAGCCACAGGGCGCTGTTCTGGAAATAGTCGAAGGGAAAGCCTTCTCCCGGCAGGGATGGGTCCAGGAAGAACGGGCGCAGCGACGGCAGGACGCGCAGGGCCGTGTTGCGCGTGACGATGGCCGGGGCGGCCATGGACGGGTAAAAGGCCATGTCCTGCAGGGCAACCACGGTGTCCCAGCGCTCCCTGGGATAGGGCCGCAGGTTTTCGGCATAACCCTGCTTGGAACCGTAGGCGGCCGTGCCCCAGAAGGCCTCCTTGGCCGGGATCGACGTCAGGGCCAGATCCCACGGGGCGAAAAAGCGCTCCAGGGCCCGCTCATGCAGGACGATCTGCTCTGCAAGCCCCAGGAGCGGTTCGTCCGACAGGGGAACCGCCTGTTCCACGCGCTGAGGAACGTGCAGGAGGACTTCCGGCACCGTCTCGGGCAACGTCGGGATTTCCGCCTGGACCGGGGCCGGGGGTTGCGGTGGCTGGGGCGCCTGTTTGGCGGCGCAGCCGGTAAGGGCCGCAACGGCCGTGCACGCGGACAGCAGCCAGAGGCCGAGGAGACGCTTCATGCTTCGCATCCTTGTTCGAGGTGTTGCTCGGCGGGTTGCGCGGTGTCAGTACACCTTGCGCCGTGAAAACCCTTTGCCGATGACGTTGAACGTGTTTTCGAAAATGACGAAGGCGTCCGGGTCCAGGGTGAATATCAGCTCTTCGAGTTTTTTCTGCTGCACGTTGTTGACCACCGTCATGACGACCTGCTTCGGCAGGCCCGTGTAGCCGCCTCG
Source organism: Desulfomicrobium escambiense DSM 10707 (assembly GCF_000428825.1). Taxonomy (NCBI): domain Bacteria; kingdom Pseudomonadati; phylum Thermodesulfobacteriota; class Desulfovibrionia; order Desulfovibrionales; family Desulfomicrobiaceae; genus Desulfomicrobium; species Desulfomicrobium escambiense. The sequence continues at coordinate 28,125 of NZ_AUAR01000005.1, forward strand.
TCCCTCCAGCAGCGTGACTCCCCTCTGGGCTTCCTTCATGATGGCGTCGGCGATGGTTCGGGCGTGCTCGGAGACGATGAAGACGAGTTTGCGCTGGTTGAACATGCTCAGGACGTAGTCCGTGACCTGGCCGGTGACGAAGACGAGGATCAGGGAATACAGGACCAGGTCCGGGTCCATGAGGGCGAAGCTGGCCGTGAAGAGGGCGGCGTTGAAGAGGAAGCTGATCTGCCCGATGCGGAAGCCGAAGCGCTGGTGCAGGATGATCCCGATGATGTCCAGCCCCCCGGATGAACCGAAGGAACGCAGGCTGATGCCGACGCCCGTGCCGGCCAGGATGCCGGCGGCGATGACCGCCAGGAGCCGGTCGTGGACGGGCAGGGTGAAGGTGATGAGTTCCATCCAGGCCGTGATGGCCAGCATGCCGTAGGCCGTGTAGAGCACGAAGCGACGGCTGACCATGATCCAGCCGAGCACGGCGATGGGGATGTTGAGGATGAGGAGCCAGACGCCCGGGCTCAGGGTCTTGGTGAAGTAGAAGATGAGCAGCGCGATGCCCGAGACGCCTCCGGTCAGGACGCCGTGGGGCACGGCCAGGGATTTGATGCCCAGGGCGAAGAAGAAGCTGCCGACGGTCAGCAGTGCCAGGTTCCAGGGAATGGAGAAGGCGAAGCGCCTCAGGTTCGCGTTCATGCGTCTGAGCTTGCATCGTTTCGGGGAAATGTCCATACATGAACGCATGTCCCGGGCCATGTCGCTGTTTGCTTCCCGCGGTCGCCCCCTGTACACGTCGGCGACGACCGGGAAGTCCCGGGAACGGAAAACCGCCCAGCGCCAGGAGGCTACATGCCAGTTTCACGGGTCGCGACGCATATCGACTTTCCGGCCATGACCAGACTGTTTCAGGGCGCAGCCGCCGAAAACAGGCGCTTCCTGTTCGAACACGAGGTCTACGATCTGCTGCGTAACCTGGGCTCCGAAACCCCGCCGCGCACTGTCCTCCTGCGGGCGGGCACGCGCCCTGCGGACGAGGAACTCCTGTCCCTGCCCGGGGACAGGGTCGTGCTCAAGATCGTCTCGCCCTACATCGTGCACAAGAGCGACGTGGGCGGCGTGCGGGTCGTGCCCAAGCAGCCGGACAGAATCCGTTCAACCTGGCGACGGATGATGTACGAGGTGGCGGAGAGTTACGCCGACCGCATCGAGCGCCGGCCGGGACATGCCCCGCAGCGATACTCCGGTCTGACCGGCGACGCCCTTGTCGCGGCCGTTTCCCAGGACATTCGCGGCGTGCTGATGGTTCAGTTCCTGCCCCAGGAGTCGTGCAGCTTCGGCAACGAACTCATCGTCGGTCTGCGCGCCACGCGGGAGTTCAGCATGGTCCTCACGGCCGGCGTGGGAGGGACCAACACGGAACTGCTGGCCGAAAATTTCCGCAAGAACCGCAGCATCATTTCCGCCTCCACGGAACTCAACGACGGCGAATCCTTCTTCGAGCTTTTCCGGCGCACCGTGTCCTACAAGGTCCTGACGGGCAAGACGCGCGGCCAGAAGCGCGTGGTGGCCGACGAGCAGCTCATCGAATGCTTTTCGGCCTTCATCAAGGTCGGGAACCACTTCTCGCCCACCAGCACGGACGCGCCCTTCGTCATCGAGGAACTGGAAATCAACCCCTTCGCTTTCCAGGATTTCATGATGGTGCCCCTGGACGGCATGTGCCGCTTTTCCGAGCGGCCGCCTTCCTTCAAGGCCCCGCGGCCCGTGGAACGCATCGATTCGCTGCTGCACCCGCAGCGCATCGGGATCATCGGCGTGTCGACCTCGCGGCGCAACTTCGGTCGGGTCATCCTGCAGAACGTCCTGGCCCAGGGCTTTCCGGCCGGAAGCGTCACCGTGATCCACCCTTCAGCCGCCGAGGTGGATGGTGTGGCCTGCGTGCCGAGCCTGGCCGCGCTGCCGGCGCCCGTGGACCTCTTCGTGGTGGCCGTGGCCGCCGGGAGCGTTCCGGACCTCATCGAGGAGGTCCTGGAGACGGGCAAGGCCGGGTCCGTCCTGCTCATCCCCGGCGGTTTGGGCGAGACCCCGGACAGCCGGGACCTGGCCCGGCGCATCATGGAGCGCATCGACGAGGGGCACCGCCGCGGCGACGGTCCGGTCTTCCTCGGCGGCAACTCCATGGGAGTCATCTCCCATCCGGGGCGCTACGACACCTGGTTCATCCCCGAGGAGAAGCTGCCCAAGGCCCGTGGGCAACACCGCCGCAACTCGGCCTTCATCAGCCAGTCCGGGGCCTTCATGGCCACGCGCATGAGCCGCACGCCGGAGCTCGACCCGGCCTACCTCATCTCGATCGGCAACCAGAACGACCTGACCCTGGGCGACCTCATGGCCTATTTCAAGGGGCATCCGGACATGGACGTCGTCGGCGTCTACTGCGAGGGCTTCAACGACCTCGACGGCGTGGACTTCACCCGCGCCGTGCGCCAGGCGGTCCTGGCCGGCAAGGAGGTCGTCTTCTACAAGGCCGGCCGCACGCCAGAAGGCAAGACCGCGACCTCCAGCCACACGGCTTCCCTGGCCGGGGACTACACGGTCTGCGAGGCCTGCCTGACCCAGGCCGGGGCCATGGTGGCCAGGTCCTTCAACCAGTTCACGGAGCTGTGCATGCTGGCCAAGGGGCTGCACGGCAAGGCCATCGGCGGCAACCGCATGGGGGCGGTGTCTACGGCCGGGTACGAGGCCGTGGGCATGGCCGACAACATCAGCGCCGACGACTTCGAGCTGCGCATGGCCACCTTCGCGCCGGCAACGAGGGATCGCCTGGGGAGAGCCCTGGCCGCCTGCGGCCTGGACCGGCTGGTGGAGGTCAAGAACCCGCTGGACATCAACCCGGCCGCCACGGACGCCCTCTTCGTGGAGGTGGTGGAGGCCCTGGCCGCGGATGCGGGGGTGGACCTGGCCGTGATCGGCATGATCCCGCTGACGCCGTCCATGTCGTCCCTGGCCATGGACCTGAGCCAGAACATCGCCGAACGCATCGGCGACATCGCCAGGCAAAGCCCCAAGCCCCTGGTGGCGGTGGTCGACGGGGGAGAAATGTACAACCCCTTTGCGGCCATGCTGCGCGAACATGGCATGCCCGTGTTCAGGGATGCGGACCGCGCCGTGCGGGCCCTGGGGCTCTATGTCCAGGCCAGGCTCGGCGCCGAGAACCTGCGGTGCCGACAAGGCGGCGATGTGGGCGAGGAGGGCTAGTTTTCGGCGCCTTTGCGCAGGGCTTTGAGGCGGGAGTGTTTGGCCTTGGATGCCAGACGGCGTTCTTTCGACGCGCGCGAAGGCTTGGTGGCCTTGCGTGCCTTGGGACGGACGGCGGCCTGGGCCACCAGCAGGGCCAGCCGTTCCAGGGCGGCCTTGCGGTTGGCCTCCTGCGTTCGGTGGGACTCGGCCCGCAAAACCAGTTCGCCGTCGGCCGTCAGGCGCCTGCCGGCCAGAGCGGCCAGACGCGCCAGGCCGTCCTCGTCCAGCCCGGTGATGGCGTCCAGCCGCACCCGCAGGCGCACGGCCGTGGCCACCTTGTTCACGTTCTGGCCGCCGGGGCCGCCGGCGCGGATGCACTCGAAGCGGATGTCCTCGTCCTCGATATGGATGCGTGAAGTGATGCGCATGCGTCCGACCTAGCGGAAATGCCTCGGCCTTGAAAGCGGAAAGGGCCGCCGAAGCAGCCCTTCCCGAGTTCGAATCCGGTGCGGCCTAACTGCAGCTTCCGCCGCAACCGCACGACGAGCAGCCCCCGCCTTCGGGGAAGACCATGCTCGACTCCACCGAAAAGCCCGTGTTCTGGTCGAAGAGGACCGTCACGGGTTTGGCCTGCTCGAACAGCGCCTCCTCCATCAGAAATGAGTATCCGTCGATTTCGAAGACCTGATCGCCGGTCTTGTGTTCGTCCAGGGCCAGGCCCAGCCTGGGGCCGCCGCATCCGGAAGCCAGGTATATGCGGATGGGTTCTTTGTCCTTGCCGTTGAAATGCTGGTCCAGCTGCTCTTTGGCCGCCGGTTGGAGAATAAACATAGACGCCTCCTATTTAATGAATAGGGAAATCTTTAATAATTGCCCCTGCCATGTCAAGGAGACGCCACAAAGAAAACGGCCGGACATGGAGATGACCGGCCGCCTGCTTGCTCCCCGAGACGGCGAATGTCAGCGCATGAGGTAGAATCCCAGGTCGGTGTCGTAGCTCCTCTGGTCCGTGAATTGGCACCCGACATAGCGGTCGTTCATGTAGCGGACCCGTACCACGCGGTTTATTTCCGAACGCCGCGAGTCGTCGAGGCGGAAGGTGACATTGAGGAGTTCGTTCTTGTTCAGGCGATGGCCAAGGAGCGTCGTGAAGCCCAGGCCGTTGAGGGACACGTTGTCTACGAGAAAGTCCCCGGTTTCGCCGGTTTCGGTGTTGGTGAAGCTCCCGGCGAGCTGGACGTCCTTGCGGTAGTACTGGCGGCGCTCCGTGGCCTGTTTCTCCTCGCTGAACATCTGGAAGAGGTTGGAGCCGACGTCGCGGAACTTGCGGAAGCCCTGCGGCTCGTTCCGACAGGCTTCACAGATGCCGAGTACCGGCACCACGTCGTCCTGCACGGCCGAGAGGGTTTCCAGGGCCAGGGAAAAGTAGGGCATCTGGCGCGCGGCGGACTGCTGGGAAATCTTGGCGCTCAGGCGGTTGCCGACATCTATGGCCGGCACCTTGAGCGTGTTGGGCATGATCACGGCGAAGGTGTCGGCCTTGATGCGGCAGGGAACGTCGACCTTGCGGATCTCTTCCTTGAGGACCGTGGCCACCAGTTGCAGGACCCGGTCGATGGATATCGTGCCATGGTCCTCGTTGAGCTTGCGCAGGTTTTCTATTTTCAGCAGCACGACGCTGGAGGGGATGCCGTAGCGTTTGCAGACCTCGATCTCGCGTTCCATGTGGCGGTCGAAGGTCCGCTTGTTGGCCAGTCCCGTCAGCAGGTCCGTCTCGGCCATGCGCTTCATGGCCTGGAAGTAGTAGGCCTTCTCCAGCACCAGGGAGATGATTTCGGCCATGGCTGAGAAATCCTGCAGATGCTTGGCGGTGAAGGGTCCGCCGCTGCGCGTGTCGATCATTTCCAGGACGCCGTAGACAGCGTCGCCGCTCTTGAGGGGGACGGCCACGAGACTTTTGCAGCCCTTGGTTTTGGCTGTCAGGAACAGGGCGGGGAACCGGGGGTCGCTGTCGGCGTCCTCGACGAGGAGCGGCTCACCGCCGCTGGCGACCCACCCGGCGACGCCCTTGCCCTTGCGGAGCTTCTTGCCGCCAAGGAGTTCGGCCTTGTCGCCGGCCACGTAGGTGAAGGTCAGGTCGCCGGTTTCAGGCTCAACCAGCAAGGCTGCGAGATGCCTGGGGGCAAAGTAGCGTTCCACGCTGCCGCAGATGTCGCTCAATGTTTTCTGGATGCTGGCCCGATGCGAAGTTCCGCGCGCTATTTCAAGAAGGACTTGAATGCACGAAGAAGCGGTCTGCGATTCCATGGCGTCACTCCTGCGGTACGTCGATATGACTTTATGAATATCTTACTTCCATTGGAGAAAAAGCCTTTCTTTGTCAAATGTCTTTGATGGAGCAGATGGTTACGCTCATGTCGCGGGTTCGTGCCCATGTTTCCAGTGCGGACAGGGTGGCCGGATAAGGGTGCCCTATGGCCACGGCCACTCCGGTGCGCTTGGCCAGGGACTCGGCCTTGCGCAGTTGCAGGAGAATGGCATGTTCCGTCGCTGAATTGTCGAGGAAGATGTGGCGCCTGTAATATCGCATGCCGAGTTTCCTGCTAACCTCGCGCACGCAGCTTTGCGGTGTGGTCAGGCTGTCCAGAAAGAATTTCCCGCGTCCTTTGAGGTGCGCCAGGACCACGGTCATGGCTTTCGCGTCGCTGGTCAGTTTCGATCCCATGTGGTTGTTGACCCCGTCGACTTCCGGCAGTCGGGCCAGGTTGTCGGCCAGGGTCCGCTCCAGCGTCGCCTCCGACATGTTCGTGCGCAGGGTGCCGGGTCCGGAATTGGCGGTCTTGGGGTAGCCGTCGGGTTCGCAGGGCAGGTGCAGAAGGAGTTCGAGCCCCTTTTGCCTGGCCAGGCCGGCCACCTGCCTGGCCTTGGTGTTGTGGGGCAGGACCGAGAAGGTGACCCTGAAGGGCAGCTCTGCCAGGCGCTTGGCCGTGGCCATGCTTTCGCCGAGATCGTCGATGACGATGACCAGCTTCGGCGCGGCGGCTACGGGTTCGCTCGTTTCCGGCGTTTCGGGCGGGAGCGTGAGGGGCAGGAAGAGGTGGTGCGTCGGCTCGCCGAGGATGGAGATCTCGAGGTCCCGGGGGTTGCCGTCGACCGTGGCCAGCGAGGCCTCGGGCTCCAGCTGCGAGATGTTCTGCTTGAGCCGGGCCAGGAAGTCGAAGACGTCGTGCCCCAGCGAAACGGTCAGGTTCTGGTAGAAGAACTCCTGTCCGTTGTGCTCGCGTTCTTCCACGGCCTTGTGGCGCATGACCATGTCCCGGCCGCCCGTCGATTCCAGCGCCAGCAGGATGGCCAAGTCGACGTTGCGGACCCTGGCCTCGAAATCGTCTGCCTGGGCTTCGTATGGCTGTGCGGGGGCCTGTTCAGGAGTCCCGGGTTCGGTGCGTTCCTGGGACGGCGCAGGTTCGCGAGTCGTGCCCGGAACCGTCGGCCGGGTCGGAGTCTGGACAGGGGCGGACCGCTCCACGGGCGGAGTCTGCGGCTTGGCGTCCACGGGCTCGGGGTGGCGCAGGGGCAGGCGCAGCGCAAGAAAAAGGCTCAGGCCGGTCACAAGAATGACGCTTGGCCAGAGGATGGCCCTGAACAGGGAGAATTTCGGGAGGCTGGCCGGAGCCTTTTTCCCTTTTCTTTTTTTGGGAGGCATAGGTCTTCGGAAAAACATCGGGGCGGCATTGGCCGCCCCGATGTCACGTCATGACGATTGGTGAGATCAGTTGGTGAGCTGCATGAACCGAGGCAGGGATTTGACCATGCTCAGGCCCACACGCAGCTGGTTGTCCTTGGCCAAGGCGTCTTTCGCGTCGGTAGCCACGTTCCCCGCCTGATTGTCGCCGTTGGGGTTGTCCAGATGCTTGGCCAGGCTGGACTCCCTGAAATCGACGCCGTCCTCGGCGTTCTCGGTCGCGGCCACGAAGGGCAGTTCCAGATCGGGGTCGATGCCTTCGGCCTGAATGGAACGGCCGTTGGGGGTGTAGTAGAGGGCGATGGTCAGCTTGACCGCCGAACCGTCGGACAGGGGCATGATGGTCTGCACCGAACCCTTGCCGAAGGTCTTCTCGCCGATCAGGATGGCCCGCTTGCGGTCCTGCAGGGCACCGGCCACGATCTCCGAGGCCGAGGCCGAGCCGGAATTGATCAGCACCACCACGGGGCAGTTCACGTCCGTGGACTGCTTCGAGGCCGTTTCATCCTTGCGGCTCTTGGGGTCGCGCCCCTGGGTGTAGACGATGAGGCCGTCGCGCAGGAAGGTGTCGGTCACGGAGATGGCCTGGTTCAGGAGCCCGCCGGGGTTGTTGCGCAGGTCCAGGACGATGCCCTTCAGTTCCCGGTTGGCTGTGTATTCGGCCAGCTTGCGGTGCAGGTCCTCGGTGGTGTTGGCCTTGAAGTCCGTCAGGCGGACATGCAGGTAGCCGGGTTCCAGTTCCCTGGTTTTGACGCTGATGAGCGGGATGGTCCCGCGCACGATGCTGACTTTTTCGGGGGCCTGTGAGTCCTTGTGCAGGATGGTCAGTTCAACGGCCTTGCCCTTGGGGCCACGGATCTTGGACACGGCCTCTTCCAAGGAGATGTCCAGGGCCGAGATGCCGTCGATTTCGAGGATGATGTCCCCGGCCCGCAGGCCGGCCTTGTCGGCGGGGGTGTCCTCGATGGGCGCGATGACGGTCAGGCGCTTGTCGCGCACGCCGATCTGGATGCCGATGCCTCCGAACTCGCCCTGGAACTCCTCCTGCATCATCTTGAACTTGTCGAGGTCGATGAAGGTGGAATGGGGGTCGATGGAGTTGAGCATGCCTTCTATGGCGCCGTGGATGAGGTCCGTGCGGTTGACCTCCTGGACGTAGTTCTTCTCGATCAGGTCGAGAACCTGACTGAACTGCTTCAGGGCCTGGTAGTGGTCCGTGTCGCGGGCCTGGCTGGATGAGACGGTGCCGCAGAGGGCGGCCAGAAGAACAATCGTGCCAAGAAGATGGCTAAGGCGCATGATGTCCTCCCTGAGGGATTGACGGGAAAATGTTCTGTTCACGGGGCGTCAACGGGTGTCGTGCGAACCGGCGCGCAGGGGCGCCGGGCGGACTTACCCCGATTGTAACCATTTCAACGGATTAATGACTTTCTGTTTAAAACGCAATTCGAAATACAGGCCGTCGCCCTTGGCCGCCGGGTAGAAGCCGCACACCCCGATCTGCTGCCCCTTCTCCACCTCCCGGCCGACCGGCAGCGGGGCGTCCGACAGGAATGCGTAGAGGGAGTAGTAGTCCTCGCCGTGGAAGACGATGACCACCTGGCCGAAGCCGCGCAGCTGGTCGTTGTGCACGACCTTGCCCCAGGACACGCTGCGCACGGGCGTCCCCGGCGACAGCGCAAGGCCGATGCCGTTGCTGGCCGGGTTGCCGTCGGGGTTGAAGGACACCACGCGCTTGCCTTTGGCCGGCCAGTCCAGTTTGCCCTGGAGCTTGGAGATCTTCTTTTCGGACTGCAGGCTGATCTGGTGGCGAAGGTTGGCGATGGAGCCCATGAGGCCCTGGATTTCCTTCTCGCTCTGCTGCTTCTGCGTACGCACCTCTGCCAACTGGGTCTCGAAGCGCGATTTGCGCTTCTCAAGCTCGGCCCTGGAGGCCTTGATCTTCTCGACCTGCGCCGCGACGCCGGCCGCACTCTGATCGAGGGCGGACTGCTCGTCGGCGACGGTCTGGCTCTGCCGCTCGATCTCCTCCCGCAGCGTCTGGGCCTGACGATACAGGGCCGTCAGCCATTCGCCGCGACGGTTGGATTCGGCCCACTCGTCGGGGGACGCGAAGCCTTCTTCGCGAGCCGTCAGGTAGATGGGCCAGAGGGTCTGCATCATTTCGGCAAGCCGCCGCGACGTCTTCTCCCGCTCGGACAACAGGGCCGCCAGGCGTTTTGCCCCTTCGGCCTGCTCCTTCTTGAGATCGGCGAGCTCCTTCTGGAGTTTCTCCAGGTTCGCGGCCGCATCCTTGAAAGAGTCTTCGAGCTTGGCCAGGTCCTTGTGCAGGCTGCGTTCCTTGGCCGTCAGGGTTTCAATGTCCTTCTTGCGTTCCGCGAGCTGCTTGCTCTTGGCCGACACCTCCTCCTCAAGGGAGGCGGGTGCGGGCGCCGCGAGCGCGAAGAGCGTGCACATAACCAGGAGCGCGATGGCGCAAGCGCGCAGCACAGGGCGGGAAAACGGCCGTTTCATCGGTTTGCGATGATGCTTTTTCCACCCAAGGTCAAGGGCCTTGCAGGTCCAGAAAGCGGGACAGCGGGCAGGTTCGGCATTTTCCCTCCTTCTTGGCGCACCAGGCCTTGCCCGTGCGCACGATGAGGGCGTGGAACTCGTTGAAGAGGGTCGCGTCCGGGGGCAGGGCGTCCATGAAGATGTCGCGCAGTTCCTCGTAGCCGACATCCTCGGGAACGAGCATGTGGCGGTGAAAAATGCGGCGGGTGTAGGCGTCGACCACGAAGGTGGGGTGCCCCAGGGCGTAGAGCAGGATGGAGTCGGCCGTCTCGGGACCGATGCCCGAGACCCGCAGCAGTGAATCGCGCAGGGCCTTGGTGTCGGCATCGCGCAGCCGCTCCAGGTCCAGGTCGCAGGCGTCCTCGAGGAAATTCAGGAAGTTGCGCAGTCTGACGGCCTTGATGCGGAAGAACCCGGCCGGCCTGATCAGCTCTTCGAGTTCCGTCACGGGCAGGTCGCGCAGCTCTCGGGCGCTCAGGAGGCCGGCTGCGCGGAGGTTGGCGATGGCCTTCTCCACGTTGGACCAGGCCGTGTTCTGGGTCAGGATGGCGCCCAGGGCGATCTCGAAGGGGGTGTCGCCCGGCCACCAGCGGCTGGGGCCGAGGGCTGCGGCCATTGCGTCGTAGTAGGCCAGCAGCAGGCCCCGGCGCTTCATGTCCGGAAGACGAGCAGGGCCCATTCGCCCGAGAACGAAATCTTGGGGGCCGGCAGCCCCTGGCCCATGTAGGCTTCGGCCACGCGGTCGGCCTGCTCGCGCAGGATGCCCGAGAGGACGAGCACGCCCGGTGCGGCCAGACGGCCGCGGATGTCCTCGGCCATGTCGATGAGCGGGTTGGCCAGGATGTTGGCCAGGATGCAGTCGAAGCGGCGGTCGGCGGCGATGGAATCGATGCTTCCGACTCCGAGTTCGAGCCGGTCCTCGACGCCGTTCAGGGCCGCGTTTTCCCGAGCATTGTCCACGGCCACCGGGTCGATGTCCAGGCCCAGGCCCGCGAGGCCGAGCTTCGCGGCGGCGATGCCGAGGATGCCCGAGCCCGTGCCCAGGTCGAGAAAGGTTTGCCCGGCGACGATGATGCCCGCGGACGTCAGGGTGTCCAGGGCGCCCAGACACAGGGCCGTGGTCTGGTGGTGCCCCGTGCCGAAGGCCATCTTGGGTTCGATGACAATGGGCTGGGCGGCCTGGGGTTCGTCCTTGAGCCAGGACGGCACGACCACGAAGCGCGTGCCGACGGGGATGGGCGTGAAATACTTCTTCCAGGCGCTGTTCCAGTCGGCGTTGTCCACGGACGAGGTTTCCAGGGTGATGTCCGGGCAGGCGTCAAGCAGGGCCGCCTCGGTCTCGGCCGACTGCTCCGGCCGGTCGAAGTGCACGGTCAGGCGGCGCAGGCCGTCCTTCAGGCCTTCGTCCTGCCAGCCCCAGGGCGTGTGCATGTACAGCAGGGCGGTGACGAGGTCGTCCCGCTCCGGGGTGTAGGAGATGTCGAGGCGAGTGAGCTTATTTTCCATTTGTTCTGGCCTGATAGCGGGACATGCTCCGCTCGAGTTTGCGGCTGAAGGCGGTCAGCACCCAGCAGATGACGAAGTAAAGGAGCGCGATGGCCAGGAAGATCTCCATGGGCGCCTTCATGGTCCGGGTGTAGATATGCCGCGCCGAGAGGGTCAGCTCGTTGACGTTGATGATCATGGCCAGGGACGTGTCCTTGGTCAGGGACACGAACTGGTTGACGAAGGACGGGATCATGTTCCGCAGGGCCTGGGGCAGGATGACGTGGATCATGGTCTGGGTGTGCGACAGGCCCGAGCCGCGGGCGGCCTCGGTCTGGCCCTTGGGGATGGCCAGGACCCCGGCGCGGACGATCTCGGCCACATAGGCGCTGGTGAAGACGATGAAGGCCGCGATGGCGCTTTCGGTCTCGGGCACGGAGCGTCCCATGAGGATGGGCGCGAAGAAATAGAACCAGAAGATGACCATGAGCAGCGGCGTGCCGCGGATGATCTCGATGAAGACCAGAGCCGGCCAGGACAGCCAGGGCCGCTTGGAGAGGCGCATGAGGCCTACGGCCAGACCGATCCAGAAGGCGCCGAAGATGCCGATGACGGCCATGATGATGCTCATGGCCAGCCCGCCCAGGGGGCCCTGCGGGTAGGCGCCCAGGAGCAGGTAGTCGAAATTTTTCCAGACCACGCCCCAGTTGGAGAAGAGGCCGACGAACCATGTCACGAATGCGTCCATGCTCCCCTCCTATCGGCTGCGCACGTGCAGGCAGCGTTTGTTGTACTGGTTGATGGCCAGGGAGACCAGAAGGGACAGGGACAGGTACATGAGGGTCGAGACGGTGAAGGCTTCGAAGCCGTGGAAGGTGTGGGCCTCGACCTGGCGCGCCATGTAGGTCAGCTCCATGACCCCGATGGTCATGGCCAGGGAGGAGTTCTTGATCAGGTTCAAAAACTGGCTGATGAGCGGCGGAATGATGATCCGGAAGGCCTGGGGCAGGATGACGTAGCCCATGGCCTGCATGAAGCTCAGGCCCGTGGCGCGCGAGGCCTCCAGCTGGGTCTTGGGGATGGACAGGATGCCCGAGCGCAGTTCCTCGGCGATGAAGGCCGCGGTGTAGGTGGACAGGGCGATGACGCCGGTGGCGAACTCGATGTTCTGCCGGTAGAGCCACTCCTTGAAGAAGCCGGGCAACAAGGGGTCCGAGCCGAAGTACCAGAAGAAAATCTGGACCACTAGGGGCGTGTTGCGGAAAAATTCGATGTAGCCCACCGAGAACCAGACCAGCGGCTTGATCTTGGAGAGGCGCATTACGGTCAGGAGCGTGCCCAGGACGAGGGCCAGAACGATGGACAGTCCTGAGAGCTGCAGGGTCACGGACAGCCCGTCGATGAACCATTGCGAGTATTCGCCGGAAAAGATGAGTGGCCAGTTGAACGTGTACTTCATGCGCGCCTGTGCGGTTCTGGGGGGTGATCATGGAAAGGCGGCCGATCCTGCGGATACGGCCGCCTTTTTCGTCAGTGTTTGCGGTCTACGGCCAGATTTCCATGGCCCAGCCGTCCAGCGGGATGGAGAACTTGGTCTCCGGGCCGAACCACTTGTCGTAGATCTTCTGGTATTCGCCGGACTTCCACATCTCCATGAGGGTGATGTTGACGAAGTCGCGGAAGTCGGAGTCGTTTTCGGGCAGGCCGATACCGTAGGGCTCTGCGGCGATGTCCTCGCCGACGATGGCGAAATTCTCCGGGTTGTCGTCGGAGTTGCGGATGCCCAGCAGAATGGGGGCGTCGGTGGTCACGGCCACGACCTTGCCCTGCTTCATGGCCAGGAAGGCCTCGGGGTAGGTCTCGAAGGACACGACTTCACAGGCGGGCTGGGCCTTCTTGACGTTCTGCTCGGAGGTGGAACCCTTGGCCGAGCCGACCTTCTTGCCTGCCAGGTCGGCCACGGACTTGATGCCCGAGTCCTTCTTGACCAAGAGCTTCTGGGCGGCCGGGAAATACGTGATGGAGAAGTCGATCTTCTCTTCGCGATCAATCTTGTGGGTTACGGTGGCGGCGATGAGGTCGATGGCGCCCTGCTCCAGCATGGGGATGCGGGTGGAGGAGGTCACGGGTTTCAGTTCGAGCTTGACGCCGAGCTTGGCGGCCATGGCGGCGCAGAGGTCGGGTTCGAAGCCGACGAGCTGCTTGGTGTTTTCGTCAACGTAGCCAAAGGGCGGCTGGGAGTCCTTGACGCCGGCGATCAGCGCGCCGCGCGCCTTGATTTCGTCCAGTTTGCCGGCAAAGGCGCCGGGCAGGCCCAGGAAGAACGAGGCGACAACCATCAACAATGCCACTTTCCACATTTTCGTCATGACACTTTCCTCACGTTGCAGGGTTTATGGGTCTAGAGAATTTCTCTCAGGAACGCCTTGGTCCGCTCATGCTCCGGATTGGTGAAGAAATGTTCCGGGGTGCCGCGTTCCAGGATTTCGCCGTGGTCCATGAAGATGACCCGGTCGGCCACCTCGCGGGCGAACCCCATTTCGTGGGTCACGCAGAGCATGGTCATGCCGTCGCGGGCCAGATTCTTCATGACGTTCAGGACCTCGTTGATCATTTCCGGGTCCAGGGCCGAGGTGGGTTCGTCGAAGAGCATGATCTGGGGCTGCATGGCCAGGGCCCGGGCGATGGCCACGCGCTGCTGCTGGCCACCCGACAGTTCGACGGGGTACTTGTGGGCCTGGTTGCCGATGCCCACCCGGTCAAGCAGACGCAGGGCCGTCTTCTCGGCTTCGTCCTGGGTGACCTTCTTGACCTTCATGGGGGCCAGGGTGATGTTCTTGAGCACCGTCAGATGAGGGTAGAGATTGAACTGCTGGAAGACGATGCCGATCTCGGCGCGCAGGGCGTTCAGGTCCTGGGACTTGTCCGTGATGTCTTTGCCGTTGATGACGATCTCGCCGTTGTCCACGTCCTCGAGGCGGTTCACGCAGCGCACGAGGGTGGACTTGCCGGAGCCGCTGGGTCCGCAGATGACCAGCACTTCTCCCTTCTCCACGGTCTCGTTGATGTTCTTCAGGACGTGAAAGTCACCGAACCATTTGTTGACATTGCGGAATTCGATCATGGGCATGCATGGGTCCTGTCGTGATCGGGGTTGATGCGGTTTGGCGATGCCCAAGGGCAACGATGGAAGCAAGAAACCCTATTGGCCCATGGCTTTTTTGTCAAATCAGCGCGGTGGAAAGCCGTTTGGGATGGCGTTCAGCCTGCGGATTGGGCAAACTGCGGGAATGCTGGGTCCTGATATGTCGGGGTGTTGTGGAATGTTTTGCGGGCGGGGCGTAAAACAATGGCCAAGGAGCCGGAACTCCTTGGCCAAATCGGTGACAATTTTGGAAATCAGGCCGTGGCCAAGACAGCTTCCAAGGCTGCGGCAAAGGCGTCCAGCTCTTCCTCGGTGATGACCAGCGGCGGGAGCAGGCGCAGGACGGTATCCTGGGTCAGGTTGAGGACGAAGCCCTTTTCCAGCAGCGCCTTCCAGACGTCCGCGCCGGGCGAGGTCAGTTCGATGCCGACCATCAGTCCGTGCACGCGCACGTCGGCAATGCGCTCCGGGAACTTCTCCCTGAGGGCCGCCAGCCTGCCGCGCAGGTGCTCGCCCAGGCGCGCCGCACGGCCGCAGAGGTCGTCGCGTTCGATGATCTCGATGACCTTCTTCGCCACGGCCGAAATGAGCGCGTTGCCGCCGAAGGTCGTGCCGTGGCTGCCGGGGGGGAAGCCCTTGGAGACCTCCTCGGTGCACATGACCGCGCCCATGGGCAGGCCGCCGGCCAGCCCCTTGGCCACGGTGACCACGTCGGGCCGCAGGCCCAGATGCTGGTGGGCCCAGAATTTCCCGGTACGGCCCACGCCCGTCTGGATCTCGTCGATCATGAGCAGCACGCCCCGCTCGGCGCACAGGGCGGCCAGCCCCCGGGCATAGTCCTCGGGCAGCGGCTTGACCCCGCCTTCGCCCTGGATCATCTCGATGAGCACGGCGGCCGTACGGTCGTTCATGGCGGCCTTCATGGCGTCGAGGTCGCCGAAGGGAACGGTCACGAACCCTTCGGGCAGGGGACCGAAGCCGGTCTTGATCTTGTCCTGGCCCGTGGCCGTGAGGGTGGCCAGGGTCCGGCCGTGGAAGGAGCCCGTGACGGTGATGATCTCGTAGCGCTCCTGGCCCCGTCCCTCGCGCATGTAGCGCCGGGCCAACTTGATGGCGCCCTCGTTGGCCTCGGCCCCGGAGTTGCAGAAGAAGACGCGGTCGAGGTGGCAGGTCCCGAGAAGCTTCTTGGCCAGTTCGACCTGTTCTTCCTGGTAGAAGAGGTTGGAGACGTGGATGAGCTTCTTGGCCTGCGCGCAGATGACCTCCACCAGTTCGGGGTGGGAGTGGCCCAGGTTGCAGACGGCTATGCCGGCCAGCAGGTCGGTGTAGACCTTGCCTTCAGGGGAGAAGAGCCTGGTGCCCTGTCCGCGGTTGACGGCCAGGGGGTAGCGTGCATAGGTCCGGCAGAGGGCCGCCGCGTCGCATTTCTGTATTTCTTCGGAATTCATGTCGCACTCCTGGTGATGATGTCAGAGGGAACCTGTGTGCCCGAATCCTCCGGCGCCGCGGGAGGTCTCCGTGAGGGACTGCTCGGCAACGATGAGGGCCCGGACGATGGGCTGGAACACGAGCTGGGCGATACGCTGGCCGCGGGTCACGGTGCGGGTCTGGTCCGAGGTGTTCAGCAGACTGACCAGAATCTCGCCGCGATAGTCGGGGTCGATGACGCCCACACCCTGGCTGACCACGAGCCCGTCCTTGGTGCCCAGCCCGCTGCGGGAATAGACAAAGCCGGCCACTCCCGGCATCGTGCATTCCACCGCGACGCCAGTGGGGAATCGGTGCCGTCCCCCAGGGGGGATACTGACCTCGGCTTCCTCCATGCAGGCCCGCAGATCGATACCCGCCGAGCCATCGGTGGCGTAGGCGAACTTCTCCGGCGGGCAGGTTTCCGACAGGAAACGGACTTTGACTTCAACCGTGACATTTCCGGGACAGGGATTCATTTCTTCTCCTCGACATGCTAGCTGTCAAGCCAGACGCATGCAGGATCGCGTCACTTTTTCCAAGACGGGGGATTTATGCAACCATTGCATGTGTATACGGTCGTACCCAAGCTTCCGGAGAAGCTCCAGCCCCTCAAGCGGCTGGCCGCTAATCTCTATTTCTCCTGGCAGCACGAGATCGAGGAGCTTTTCGCCCAGATCGACAGGGACTTGTGGGAGAAGAGCGGGCACAACCCGGTCTGGTTTCTGAACCACCTGCCCCAGAGCACGCTGGAGGAACTGGGGGAGGATGAATTCTTTCTGGATCGTCTGTCAACCATTGTGGCGGGGTTCGAGAAGTACGTGTCCCGGCGCGGGCCCATGACGGGCCTCGAAGCCCAGGAAGAGGGCCCGGTGGTGGCCTACTTCAGCGCCGAATACGGCCTGGCCCAATGCCTGCCCGTGTACTCCGGGGGGCTCGGCGTCCTGGCCGGGGACCATCTCAAGTCGGCCAGCGATCTGAACATTCCCCTGGTGGGCATCGGCCTGTGCTACCAGCGCGGCTTCTTCCGGCAGTACCTGACCCACGACGGCTGGCAACAGGAGCGGTATCAGCCGAACGATTTCGAGCAGATGCCTCTCACCCCGGTTCTCGACACCGACGGATACCCCCTCAAGGTCCGCATCTACATGCAGGGCAAACCCCTCTTTTTACGTATCTGGCGCGTGGATGTGGGGCGGGTGCCTCTTTATCTGATGGACACTAATCTCCCCGAGAATTCCCCGGAGCGCAGGGAGCTGACTTCCCAGCTGTATGGGGGTGACCTGGAGATGCGGCTCATGCAGGAGTACCTGTTGGGCATCGGTGGCATCAAGGCCCTGGGCGCCCTGGGCCTCTCGCCGCGGGTCATCCACATGAACGAGGGGCATTCGGCCTTCGCGGGCCTGGAACGCATCCGCGCCCTCATGGCCGACCGCAACCTGTCCTTCGAGGCGGCCCTGGAGGTCGTGGCGCAGAGTTCGGTCTTCACCACCCATACGCCGGTGCCCGCAGGCAACGACCGCTTTCCGCCCGAGCTCATGGCCGGGTACTTCCAGGAGTACGCCGCGGACCTCGGCCTGTCCTGGAAGGTCTTCCTGGCCCTGGGGCGCGAGGACACCCGCAACGACGCCGAGCATTTCTGCATGACGGTGCTGGCCTTGCGCCTGTCGCGCTTCAACAACGGCGTCAGCCGCCTGCACGGCAAGGTCTCGCGCCGCATGTGGTCCAGGGTCTGGCCCCAGTACCCCGAGGAGGACGTGCCCATCGGTTCCGTGACCAACGGCATCCATTTCCCGACCTGGGTGGCTCCGGAGATGTCCGTGCTCTACGACCGCTTTCTGGGTCAGTCCTGGCGCGAGGACCCGGACTGCGAGCGCGTGGGCGAGAAGTTCGGGTCCATCCCCGACATCGAGCTGTGGCGGACCCACGAGCGCCTGCGCGAGCGGCTCGTCGACTTCGTGCGCCGGCGGCTCCAGCAGCAGATCGTGTCCCGTGGGGGCCGGAGCTGGGAGCTGGAGGTCGCGGACAACGTGCTCAATCCCGAGGCCCTGACCATCGGCTTCGCTCGCCGTTTCGCCTCGTACAAGCGGGCCTACCTGCTGCTCAAGGACGCCGAGCGCCTCAAGCGGCTCGTCGCGGACCCGGCCCGGCCCGTGCAGTTCGTCTTCGCGGGCAAGGCGCACCCGCGCGACAACGAGGGCAAGAAGATCATCCAGGACCTCGTCAGCCTTTGCCAGTCCAGAGAGTGCCGTCTGTCCATGGTCTTTCTCGAGGACTACGACATGCAGGTCGCGCGCTACCTGGTCCAGGGCTGCGACGTGTGGCTGAACAACCCGCGCCGTCCCCTGGAGGCCTGCGGGACCAGCGGCATGAAGGCCATGGCCAACGGCGTGCTGAACCTGAGCACCCTTGACGGGTGGTGGGACGAGGCCTGGGCGCCCGACAACAGCCTGGGGTGGGCCATCGGAAACGCCGAGGAATACGATGACGTGGAGTACCAGGACTTCGTGGAGAGCCAGACCCTCTACAACATCCTCGAAAACGACGTCATTCCGCTCTTCTACGACCGGGCCCAGGGCTCCTTCCCGCGGCGTTGGGTGCAGAAGATGAAGCAGGCCCTGAAATCCCTCGGGCCGGTCTTCAACGGGCACCGCATGGTCGAGGAGTACACCAAGCGGGCCTATCTGCCGTCGAGCATCAGCTACGGCAAGCTCTCCGTCGACGCCTACCGTCCGGCCATGGATCTGGCCGAGTGGCGCATGAACCTGCTGACCCATTGGGGGAATCTCGACATCCGCAACGTGCAGTGCAACACCGCCCTGGAGATGTTCGTCGGCGAGAGCCTCGGCGTCAGCGCCGAGGTCAGGGTCGAAGGGCTGGCCATCGAGGACATCCGGGTCGAGATATACACCGGGCCCCTGGATCACACGGGAGGCTTCGCCAGCCGCTCGACCTTCCCCATGAGCCCCGAGGAGCGCACCGTGGACGGCTGGTACGTCTACCGCGGCAAGGCCATGCCCATGGCCACGGGCAAGTTCGGCTTCACCGTGCGCATCCTGCCCAACCACCATCTGCTGCGTGACGCCCACAGCCTGGGGCTCATATTCTGGGCCGACGAGCACGCGTCCCAGGGGCAGGGGTAGTCCGTGGCCAAAGCCATGGAACGGGCCGACGTGGTCCTGGCCGAACAGGGCCTGGCCGAGAGTCGCGAGAAGGCCAAGCGGCTGATCATGGCCGGTCAGGTCCAGCTGGTCCTGGGCGGGTCCAGGACCCTCGTGGCCAAGCCGGGGCAGCAGATATCGCGGACGGCGGTTCTGGAGCTCAAGGAGTCCGAGCGCTTCGTGTCCCGCGGCGGATACAAGCTGCTCACGGCCCTGGAGCGTTTCGGCCTGGACGTGACGGGCATGACCGCCCTGGACGCCGGGGCCTCCACGGGCGGGTTCACGGACTGCCTGCTGCAGTTCGGGGCCGCGCGGGTCTACGCCGTGGACGTGGGGCACGGGCAGTTGCACTGGAAGCTGACGCAGGACCCGCGCGTGATCAACATGGAGCGGGTCAACCTGCGTCACGCCGCGCCGGACCTGCTGCCCGAGCAGGTGGATCTGGTCGTGGCCGACTGCTCGTTCATCTCCCTGCGTCTCATCCTGCCGCCGTGCCTGCAGTTCCTCAAGGCCGACGGGCAGGTTCTGGCCCTGGTCAAGCCGCAGTTCGAGCTGGGGCCCGAGCACGCCGTCAAGGGTGTGGTCCGGTCCGAGGAAATGCAGCTCGCGGCCGTGGCCCAGGTTCAGGATTTCGCCCGCGACGAGTTGGGGCTCGTGCCTCTGGGCGTCGTCCCGGCCGGCATCAAGGGCCCCAAGGGGAACCAGGAATACCTGCTCCACCTCAGGCGCTGACCGCGGCTTTGCCAACGGGGGCGCTTCCGGGTAGAAGCGCTCCAGCCTGCTCAACTTCAACCCACATTCGCCCATGCCCGACAGATATCTGACCGAAGGCCGCAAGGCGCGCCTCAAGTCCGTGCTGGCCCAGCGTCAGCACGACCTGACTCTGGTTCTGAACAACATCCACGACCCGCACAACGTATCCGCCATCCTGCGCAGCTGCGACGCCTTCGGCGTGTTCGGCGTGCACCTTTACTACACCAAGGAGAAGTTCCCCTTTCTGGCCAACAGCTCATCGGGTTCGGCCAAGAAGTGGGTCGAGCTGACCCGGCACCGCGACGCCGGGACCATGGTCGAAGGCCTGCGGGCCGGGGGCATGCAGATCGTGGGCACGGGTTTCAGCCCTACGGCGCGGCCCATCATGGACATCGATTTCACCAGGCCCACGGCGATCATCCTCGGCAACGAGCACCGCGGCATGGACCCCGACGTCAAGGCCCACGTGCCCGACGAGATCTTCATCCCCATGTTCGGCATGGTGCAGAGCCTGAACGTCTCCGTGGCGGCCGCGGTCATCCTCTACGAGGCCATGCGCCAGCGCCGGGCCGCCGGGATGTACGGGCAGAGCAGCCTGGACGACGAAGGATTCGAGGCCATCTACGCCGACTGGTGCAAGCGCGGCAAAGACTACTAGCCGGGGCCCGGCCCCCTGGAGACCATATGGCGGGAAACACTTTCGGCACCGTGTTCCGGTTGACGACCTTCGGAGAATCACACGGACCGGCCCTGGGCGGCGTCGTCGACGGCTGCCCGGCGGGCGTGGCCATCGACGAGGCGGCCATCCAGGCCGAGCTCGACAGGCGCAGGCCCGGGCAGGGCGGCATCGCCGTCACGGCGCGCTCCGAGCCTGACCGCATCCGGCTACTGTCGGGCGTGTTCGAGGGACGGACCACGGGCACGTCCATCGGTTTCATGGTCGAGAACACGGACCAGCGCTCCCGCGACTACGGCGAGATCAAGGACGTCTTCCGGCCCGGGCACGGCGACATGAGCTACACGGCCAAGTACGGCCTGCGCGACTACCGCGGCGGCGGGCGGTCCTCGGGCCGCGAGACCGTGTCCCGCGTGGCCGGCGGGGTCGTGGCCGGGGCCTTCCTGGAGACGCTGGGCATCTGCGTCATGGCCGGGACCGTCGAGCTCGGCGGCATCGCCGCGGGCTCCGTCGATCTGGCCGGGGCCGTTGATCGTCCGTTCTTCGCTGCCGACGGCGGCGTCGTGGCGGCCTGGGAGGAGCGCGTGCGCGAAGTGGCCGGTCAGGGCGACACCCTGGGTGGCATCGTCGAGATCCGGGCCACGGGCGTGCAGGCCGGGCTGGGTGAGCCGGTTTTCGACAAGCTCGACGCGCGGCTGGCCGCGGCCCTGATGAGCGTCGGCGCGGTCAAGGGCGTGGAGATCGGTGCGGGCTTCGCGGCCGCGCGCATGCTCGGCAGCCAGAACAACGACGCCATGAGCGCCTCGGGCTTTTCCTCCAACAACGCCGGCGGCATCCTGGCCGGCATCTCCAGCGGGCAGGAAATAGTGGTCCGCGCCGCCGTCAAGCCCATCCCGTCCATTGCCCAGGAGCAGCGCACCGTTGACCGCTTCGGGGCCGAGCGGACCATCCGCGTCGGCGGCCGCCACGACATCTGCGCCATCCCGCGCGTGGTCCCGGTTCTGGCCGCTATGGTCCGGCTGGTGCTGGCCGACATGGTCCTGCTGCAGCGGCGCATGGGTCAGGGCGGATGAGCGTGCCCGTGGGTTTCGTGCTGAAGAAGGCCCTGGGGCTCGCCTTCATGCCGCTCACGGTCTGCCTGCTGCTGTTCGCCCTGGGCTTGGCCTACATCCTCCTGCGCCGCTCCCGGGAAGCCCTGGCCCCCTTCGTCATCGGCTCCGTCCTGCTCTACGCCCTGTGCCTCAATTCCGTCTCCGGCTTCCTGATCCGCCCGTTGGAGCGGGCCTATCCCGCCCTGGACCTGACCGCCCCCTCAGTCGCCGGGAAGGACGTCAAATGGGTGGTCGTCCTGGGGGCCGGGCATTGGACGGACAAGTCGCTGCCGCCGGGAGCAATGCTCGAAGAGGACGCCCTGTATCGCCTGACGGAAGGGCTGCGCGTGGCGCGCCGCTTTCCCGGATCCATTCTCGTTCTTTCGGGCGGAAAGTACCGCGACGAACAGACCAGCGCCCAGGTCATGGCCGCGGCAGCCGCGGGACTGGGCTTCGACCCGGCGCGCATCGTCCTCGCGGACCAGTCCCTGGACACCCATGACGAGGCGCAGAGCGTGAAGGGCCTGGTCGGGGAGGACGTCTTCGTCCTGGTGACCACGGCCTCGCACATGCTGCGCGCGGTCAAGCTCTTCGAGAACGCGGGCCTCTCGCCCATCCCGGCCCCTGCCTACTGGCGCGAAAAGGGCGAACCCGAGTATTTCCTGCCCTACCCCTCCAACATCCAGACGTGCCACATGGCCGTGCACGAGTACCTGGGCCTGGCCTGGGCCTTCGTGCGCGGGCAGGTGTCCCTGGGCGCGCCGTGATCGACATCCTGCCCACCCTGACCCTGTGCACCTGCAGGGACAACCCGGACAAGGCGCTGCTTCGGGCCTGGTCCCTGGTCCTCTCCAGCCGCCGCTTCCTGAACCGCGCCGAAGGGGGGGGGCTCCTCGTGGCGCCTGCCGTGGCCCATCTGGCCGTGAAGGAGATTATGGCCTACGAGGGCGAGAACAGGCCGCGGGTGCTGCCTGCGCCCCTGCCCGACAATTCCTGGGTATCGCTCCTGGTGGTGGGGCTCTTCGTGGTCGTGACGGTCTGGCTCGACAGCCAGGGGCTGGGCCGCAGCATGGCCTGGCACATGGCCGGACGGGCCGACGCCCGGCTGATCCTCGGCGGGGAGTGGTGGCGGTGCGTCACGGCCCTTTTCCTGCACGCCGACGCCGGGCATCTGCTGGCCAACGCCGCGGCCCTGGCCGTGCTTGCCTCCATGCTTGGCCGGCGCATCGGTTCGGGGCTGACATGGGCCCTTTTCCTCCTTTCGGGGAGCCTCGGAAACGCCGTGAACGCCTGGGCCCAGGCCCCGGATCATCTGAGCGTGGGCGCGTCCACGGGCGTCTTCGGCCTCATCGGCGTCCTGGCGGGAGGCGCGGGCAGGGCGCAGCGGCAGTCGCGCGCCCAGGTCCTGCTGCTGGCCCTGGGCTTCGGGTTCGGTTTTCTGGCCATGCTCGGCGCGGGCGAGGAGAGGGTGGACCTCGGGGCGCACCTCTTCGGCCTCCTGTGCGGTCTGCCCTTCGGGCTGCTGGTCGGAAACTGGCGGGGGGCCCATGGCTGGAAGGTCTGGCTGAACGCCATGGCCGGCGCGGCTGGCGCCGTGCTGACGTTCTGGGCCTGGGCGACGGCCCTGGCGGGTCCGGGCTGGTTCTGAAAACGGCGCGGGGGGACGGGCCCCCCGCAGGTCATGGGCGGGTCAGAATTGGCCGGTCCTGAGCAGGACCAGGGTGCAGGCGTGCTGCCAGGGGATGCCGGCCGAGTCCAGGGCCTGTTCCAGGGCCGGGGACTCCGTGCCCGGGTTGAGGATGACGCGTCCCGGCTTCAGGGCCAGGATGGCGTCCTGCAGCTGGGCGCTGCGCTCGGGGCCGACGTAGAGAGTCAGGGTGTCGACGGGGCCTTGGATGCTTCCCAGGTCCGGGGACACGGGCAGGTCTTCGATGACCGCCCGGCCAGGCGTGACCGGCACAACGTCGTGGCCGTACTCCTTCAGCATGCGCACGGCCTGGTTGGAATAGCGCTCGGGCTTGTGGCTGGCCCCGAGCACGGCGACTCGCTCGGCCATGGCTACGCCCCCGCCTTGCGGCTGACCATGACCTTGGCCGGCCGCAGCAGCCTGTCTTTCAGCATGTAGCCTTTCTGCAGCATCTGGCAGACCGTGTTCTCGTCCAGGTCGTCGCGTTCCACCTGGCTCATGGCCTCGTGCACGGCGGGGTCGAAGGGCACGTCCACGGCGGCGATCTGCACCAGGCCGTGGCGCTTCATGGTGTCGAGGAAGATGTTCATGGTCATCTCCACGCCCGTGACCAGGTCCTTGCAGGCCTCGGCCTGCCGGCCGTGAGCCAGGGCCAGGTCCAGGTTGTCCATGACCGGGATGATCTCCTCCAGGATGGCCGACGTGGCGAACCTGAAATACTCTTCTTTCTCGCGTGTCAGGCGCTTCTTGAAATTCTCGCCGTCGGCCAGAACGCGCAGGTTCTCCTTCTTCAACTCTTCGATATCAGCCAGAGCCTGGGCGTATTTCTCTTCCAGGGTCGGTTCCTGGATTTCTTCGACGGGCGTTTCGGCCTGGACTTCTTCGGGGCCGAGGCCTTCGCTTTCCTTTTTGGACATGAAAAACTCCTGATCCTTGAAATATTTGAGTAGTCGTTTCACGAAGCTCCCTAGGAGCGGGATTTGAGGCACTGACTAAGTATTTGAGCGGCAAAGTCAACCATGGGCACGATGCGGGCGTAGTTCATGCGCACGGGCCCAAGCACCGCCAGGGTGCCGTGGGCGCTGGAAAAGGCGCTGTAGGGCGAGGCCACCAGGGAGCAGCCGGCGATGCCCGGCATGTCCTCGGCCAGGTTGACGGACACGGACGCGCCGGCCGTGGTCTTGTCGAGGAGCTCCAGCAGTCGCGAACGCTCCTCGATGAGCCGCAGCAACTCCTGGATGGTCTCCAGGTCCGTGAATTCCGGCTGGTCCGCGAGGTGGCTCGCGCCGCCGACGAAGAATTCGGGCGGCTCCTCCTCGGCCAGGGCCTGGGCGGCCAGCTCCCAGGCGCGGCAATAGGCGTCGAGGGTCTTGCGGGCGCTTTGGAGCTGGCGCTCGATCTCGCCGCGCACCTCCGTGGTGGTGCGGCCTTCGAAGAGGCTGTTGAGGTAGTTGCCGTAGCGGATGAGGTCGTCGGCGTTCAGGGATTCGTCCATCTGGATCATGCGATTGCTGACCAGCCCGCCCTGCATGACCAGCACGGCCAGGATCATTCCCGGCCGCAGGAGGACGAAGTCGATCTGCCGCCAGCGGGCCAAGTCCTGACGGGGCGCCATGACCACGCAGACCTGCCGGGTCAGGGACGACAGGGTTCGTGCCGCGCGGCGCAGCACCTGGGGCAGCTCGCCCTCGCCGGGCAGGATGTGCTCGTGCAGCCTGGACTGCTCGCGGCGCGACAGGGGGGAGAGCCGGAAGACCTGGTCGAGGTAGTAGCGGAAGCCCCTGACCGTGGGAACGCGGCCGGCCGAGGTGTGCGGCTGCTGCAGGAGCCCTTTTTCGGTCATGGCGGCCATGGTCGCCCGCAGGGACGCGGGGCTCAGGCCCAGCCCCGCGGCCAGGGTCTGGGAGGCCACGGGCAGGGCCGTATCGACGTAGGTCTCGATGACCGCGGCCAGAACCTGGGTTTCGCGCTTGCCGAGGATCATGACAGACAGTCTTCCCGCGAAAAGAGGAATTCGCGCAGGGCCTGCAGCCATGGCCGCGGGGTGATGCCCGTGGTGGCCGCGAATTTCGACAGGTCCAAGACCGAATAGGCGGGCCTTACGGCCTTCTGGGGGTACTGCGCCGAGGTGATGGGCTTGACCCGGCAGGGCAGGTCGGCCCCGCGCACGGCCTCGGCGGCCAGTTCGCACCAGCTGGCCTGGCCGGAGTTGGCCAAGTGGTAGAGCCCGGTTGCTCCCGCGTCCACCAGGGCCAGGGAGTTTGCAGCCAGGTCCGGGGTGTAGCTGGGGCTGCCGACCTGGTCGTGGACCACGGACAGCTCGGCTCGCGTGGCGGCCAGTTCGAGGATGCGGGTCACGAAATTGATCTTGCAGGGACCGAAGAGCCAGGATGTGCGGATAATGATGAGCCCGGTCAGGCCAAGCGCCAGCAGTTCGCGTTCGCCCTGCAGCTTCGTGCTGCCGTAGACCGAGCGGGGGTCGGGCTGGTCTTCGGTGGTGTAGGGGGTGGTCTTTTTGCCGTTGAAGACGAAGTCGGTGCTGTAGTGGACCAGCCGCACTCCCGCATTGCGCGAGGCCTGTCCCAGGACCAGCGGAAGCTGGCGGTTGAGGCGGGCGGCTTCTGACGGCTCGTCCTCGGCCTGGTCGACCTTGGTGTAGGCCACGGTGTTGAAGAGGGTGTCCGCGCCGGTCCGGGCCAGATAGTCCTCCACCGCAGGACGGTCGAAAAGGTCGAGGTCCGAGCGGCCGGGAGCATGCACGGTCCAGCCTCTGCGGGTCATGGCCATGGACAGGGCCTGCCCCAGGAGCCCGGTCTTTCCTCCCAGGACGACGGCGCTTCTCACGCCTGCCTCGTCTTGTACCACGCGTCCATGAACTGGCGATAGGCGCCGCTCTGCACTTCGTCAAGCCAGGCCCCGTTGGCCTCGTACCAGGCCAGGGTGCGGGCCATGCCGTCCTCGAAGGTGACCTCCGGCCGCCATCCGAGGTCCGCGGTGGATCGGGCGAAGGCCATGGCGTAGCGGCGGTCATGGCCGGGACGGTCCGTGACGAAGGTGATGAGGTCCTCGCTCTTGCCCGTCAGGTGCAGGATGGTGCGCACCACGTCGAGGTTTGTGCGCTCGGCGTCGCCGCCGAAGTTGTAGATCGCGCCGGGCGTGCCCCTGAAGAGGGCCGCCTCCACGCCCCGGCAGTGGTCCAGGACGTAGATCCAGTCGCGCACGTTCAGCCCGTCGCCGTAGACCGGGATGGGCTCGCCCCTGGAGGCCTTGAGGTAGACCAGCGGGATGAGCTTTTCCGGGAACTGGAAGGGCCCGTAGTTGTTGGAGCAGCGCGTGACGATGACGGGCATGCCGTAGGTGTGGAAATATGCCCGGGCCAGGAGGTCCGAGGATGCCTTGGAGGCCGAGTAGGGCGAGTTGGGCGCCAGCGGCGTGTCCTCGGTGAACTGCCCGGTGGGCCCGAGGGTGCCGTAGACCTCGTCCGTGGAGATGTGCACGAAGCGCGGGACCCCTGCCCGGCGGGCGGCCTCCAACAGGTTCTGGGTGCCGACGACGTTGGTCGTGATGAAGGGGAAGGGGTCGTTTATGGAGCGGTCCACGTGGGACTCGGCCGCGAAGTTGAGGACCGCGTCGAAGGGGAAGCGGGCCAGCAGGTCGGGAACGAGCTCCTGGTCGCAGATGTCGCCGTGCACGAAATGGTAGCGGCGGCCCAGATGCCTCTCCTCGACCTCGGCCAGGTTGCGGCGGTTGCCCGCGTAGGTCAGCTTGTCGAGGTTGACGATGGTCAGGTCGTCGCGGGCTGCGAGCATGTGCTGGATGAAATTGGACCCGATGAAGCCGCAGCCTCCGGTGACGAGCAGGTGCATGTGTTCTCCGTGGTTCTTGACGGGAGCGTCATTGACGGCCAAGTGGTTGGGGGCGCTGCCCGGCGCCCCGGCCAGCCATAGAAAATATGCAAAGAGAATCCAAGATGCAAATTGCGCTTTACGAACCCGAGATCCCGCCGAACACCGGCACCATCGCCCGGCTCTGCGCCGCCACCACGACTCGCCTGAACCTGATCGAGCCCCTCGGGTTCAGCCTGGAGGACAGGTACCTGAAGCGCGCCGGCCTGGACTACTGGCCCCACGTCGACAAGCGGGTCTGGCCCTCGTGGGCCGCGTTCCTGCAAGGCCGGGACGCCGGCCGCCTGGTCTTCACCAGCGCCCGCCAGGGCACGGCCTACCACCGTTTCGCCTTCGAGCCGGACGACATCATCGTCCTGGGGCCCGAGACCAGGGGGCTGCCGCCGGAAGTGCTGCAGGGCGCGCAGCATCTGGTGCGCATGCCCATCTGGGGCCAGGTCCGCAGCGTCAACCTGGCCAACGCCGCGGCCGTGCTGCTCTACGAAGCCTATCGTCAGACCGGCGAGCTGGACCGGCGCGAGGACGCGCCGCAATAACGAGGAACCGCCATGCTTGATGCCCTCTACGACCTGCCTCTGAACCTCTCCCTTTTCGTCTTCCTGCTGGGCTGCATGGCCCTGGACCTGCTCTTCGGCGACCCCGCGGACTGGCCCCACCCGGTGCGGCTGATCGGCCGGATTCTGAACCGGCTCGAAGGGTGGGCAGGGCGGTCATGGCTCGGCCCCCGGTTGGCCGGAGCCGTGGCCGTGGCGGGGCTGGCCGGAGGGTGTGCGTTGCTGGTGCGGCTTCTTATGGGGCTCCCCTTCGTGGGCGAGATGCTGGCCCTGTACCTGGGCTATGCGGGCCTGGCCCTGGGCTGCCTGCTGCGCGAGGTCCAGGCCGTGCTGAACCTGCTCGAAAGCGGTCGTCTGGCCGCGGCCAGGGTGCACCTTGCGGGCCTGGTCAGCCGCGACACGGCGGACATGACCGAGGAGGAGGTTCTGCGGGCCCTGGGCGAGACATTGGCCGAGAACTTCAACGACGGCTTCGTGGCCCCCTTCTTCTGGCTGTCCCTGCTGGGACCGGCCGCGCTGTGGGGTTACAAGGCGGTCAGCACCGCGGACTCCATGTGGGGTTACCGTACGGAGCGCTTCGAGGAACTGGGCAAGGCCGGAGCGCGCGCCGATGACGTGCTGGCCTGGGTGCCGGCCAGGCTGGCGGCATTTCTGATCTGGGTCGCGGGCTGGGTTCTGGGGAACCGGGCGTCGTGGAAGGCCATCGCCACCGACGCCCGGACCATGGATAGCCCCAACGCCGGCTGGCCCATGAGCGCCGCGGCCCACGCGGCAGGCGTCAGCATGGGCGGCCCGACGCGGTATTTCGGCGAAATCAAGGACAAGCCCCCGCTGGGGCCCCTGGGGGTGATCTGGTCCGCTACGGGCATCCGCCGCATGCGCAGGGTCATCGTGGCGGCGGCGTTGTTGGCCGCCGCAGGGCTGACGCTTCTGGGCAGCGCACTGGCTTGGTGGAGTCTCTAGCCGTCCGGGCGTTTCAGCGCTTCGCTTCCCACCGTCCCCAGGTGCCGCTGGGCAGGTCCATGACGTCTTCCCCGCCGCGTAGGAGCATCTCGCCGCAGGACAGGGCACCCGCTCCGAAGGTCTGTTCCAGGAGGTTGCGCAGCACGATGGGCGTGAAGCCCGGGGTGTGCGAGGTCAGCAGGACGAAGAGCGGGGTGTCGCTCAGGACCTGGCGGACCAGTTCCAGCGTCTCCTGCACGTTCTTCTCCACCTTGTAGAGTTCCCCGCGCTTGCCGCGCCCGAAGGACGGCGGGTCCAGGAGCACGCAGTCGTACTTGCGGCCGCGGCGCACCTCCCGCTTCAGGAAGGCGCCGACGTCGTCGACGATGAAGCGGATGCCCGCGTCCTGCAGCCCGTTCAGG
Organism: Desulfomicrobium escambiense DSM 10707; assembly: GCF_000428825.1. Classification (NCBI taxonomy): domain Bacteria; kingdom Pseudomonadati; phylum Thermodesulfobacteriota; class Desulfovibrionia; order Desulfovibrionales; family Desulfomicrobiaceae; genus Desulfomicrobium; species Desulfomicrobium escambiense. The sequence continues at coordinate 56,945 of NZ_AUAR01000005.1, forward strand.
GCCGCGTTGCCCCTGGCCCATTCGACCATGCCCTTGGAGGCGTCGAGGTGGCAGCTCTGGGCCCCGGCCATGGCCGCGGCCAGGGTCGCGCCGCCGGAGTAGGCGAAGAGGTTCAGGAAACGGGGGGGCTGGGCGCCTTCCGCCATGGCCTGGCTGATTCTGCCTGAGATCCATGCCCACAGGTCCAGGGTTTCGGGAAAGATGCCCAGATGTCCGAAGTCCGTGGTCGAGAGGCGCATGCGCACGCCGCGGGCCGTGACGACCCACTCCTCGGGCAGGCGTTCGCGGCCGTGCCAGTTGAGTCCGTCCTTGCGGTCGAAGGTGGCGCTCGCCGAGTCCCAGAGCTCCGGGTGCTTCGGCTGCCACACGGCTTGGGCGCAGGGGCGGGCCAGGATGACGGGGCCGAAGCGTTCCAGCTTCTGTCCGTTGCCGCTGTCGAGAAGTTCGTAATCGTCCTGAATGCGCATGCTGGCTCCATAAGCGAAAAACCCTTCCGGGCGGCTGCCTGGAAGGGTTTTGCGGTCTGTGGTGGGCGATACGGGATTTGAACCTGTGACTTCCACCGTGTGAAGATGGCACTCTCACCACTGAGTTAATCGCCCGAGGAAAAGGCCTTTAGCGCCGGATTTCGCATCCTGTCAAGCGCGGATTTGACGGTGCGGACAAGAGCTCCCCTTTTTGATTTCCTGCTCGACACGGTTGTCCATCTCGGTATACAGTTGATACAAATCAAAAATTCACGGTGCCCCGATCAAGCAGCCTCCTGCCTTCGTTCCGACGGTGAACCGAGATGACAGCACGCATTGCCGCAGTTCTGCCCCTCCTCTTGTCCCTCCTCCTGGCGCCTTTTGCAGTCCGGGCCGATCCGGTGTCGCAGGCCGAGCGGCAGTGGCTTGAAGCCAACCCGGACAAGCTCGTCCTGTGGTACGACGAAAACTATCCGCCCATGGAGTTTCTGTCCAACGACGGGACGTTCGTCGGCATCGGCGCTGACGTCATGGCCCTCGTCGAGGAGAAGCTCGGGGTGAAGTTCCTGAAGCACGCCTCCCGCGACTGGCCCCGCCATCTGACCTCCCTCGAGACCGGGGAGTCGGCCATCGCGCCGGTCATCGTGTCCACCGCGGACCGGGAACGCTACGCGTTCTTCAGCGAGCCGTACATCAACATTCCCGCCGTGATCATCACTTCCCGCGAAAATGGCACGCTCAACAGTCTCGAAAAGCTGACCGGACGCCGCGTGGCCGTGGTCCAGGGCTTTGTTTCGGAAGGATATCTGCGCATCGAGTTCGGGAAGAACGCGGACATCGTCACTGTGCGCGATGTCACGCAGGGCCTGCGCGACGTGTCCCTGGGCGTTGTCGACGCCATGGTCGAGAACCTGGCCGTGGCTGCGTACCACATCGACAAGGAGAAGCTGCCTAACCTGATGGTGGCCGGATCGACTCCCTTGGTCTACAGCCAGGGCTTTGCCGTCAGCCGGCAGTATCCGCTGCTTTTCAGCGCCATGCAGAAGGCCATGGCCGATATTCCTCCCGAGCGGATCAAGGGGATCGAAAAAAAGTGGATCGCCCTGCAGGAGCAGGGGCTCAGCCCGCAGACGCAGTTGATGCTCCGTTTCGGAGCCGTGTTCGTGGTGGCGTCCCTGGCGACCCTCGGATGCATGAGCTGGGTGCTTCGGAGGCAGTTGAAGGAGAACCGCGCCAGGCTTGAGAACGCCCTGGCGGAGCTCGAAGAAAAGGCCAAGCGGCTGAATCTGGCCTTCGATGCGGCCAGCGACGGGCTTTGGGATTGGGATCTTCAATCGGACATCTTTTTTTTCAGTCCGCGCGCCTACACCATGCTCGGCTACGAGCCGGGGGAATTCGATGGAAGCCTTGCGGTCTGGAGCGGCATGATCCACCCGGAAGACCTGGAAACAGTCCGCAGCGCCATCGACGAGTCGTTGCAGTTCTTCAAGCCGTACGAAGCCGATTTCCGCATGCGCAGCAAGACCGGCGAATGGCTCTGGATCTACAGCCGTGGTCGCGTGGTGAACCGGGACGCGAACGGGAAGCCGCTACGGGTTGCGGGGACCCTCGTGGACATCACCGAGCGCAAGAAAACCGAGCGGGATCTCGCCCAGAGCGAACGCCGTTTCCGGAGCATCTTCGAGAGCGCGCCATACCCCATCGCCATCAACCGCGCCTGCGATGGGGCTTTCCTCGACATGAATCAGGCTCTGCTGCGCAACATGGAATTGACCCGTGAGGAAGCGCAGCGTCTGGACCTTTCGTCCGCAAGCCCTCTTTACGGCGCCGATGCCCGGTCCCTTCGTCACAGGATCGTCGCCGACGGGGGAATTTTCAACCAGGAAGCCACAATCACGGGACGTGACGGGCGGGAATTTTACGTCATATATTCGTCCGTGCCCATCGTCTTCGGCGGCGAGGAGGCGATTCTGTCCATCACCGTGGACGTGACGGGTCGCAGGCGCGCTGAGGAGGACCTCAGACAGTCCGAGGAAAAGTTTTCCCGGCTGTTCCTGCTCTCGCCCGACGCCATCATCCTTTCGCATCTGGAAACTGTCAGGGTCAGGGACGTGAACAGGGCCTTCGAGGGGCTTTTCGGCCTGGCCAGGGAGGAGGCCATAGGCAAGACAGCCTCGGAACTGGGCATTCTTTGGGATGCCCCCCCGTGGCACATGCTTCTCGCACCTGAGGTCCTTGCGGGGAGGGTTGCCGATGCTGACATGCATTTCAGAGGCAGGGACGGGGCCCAGCTGGTCTGTTCCGTTTCCGGGTCCGTCATCTTCCTCGACGGGGACCGGTATCTCATGAGCGTTCTGCGTGACGTCACCGAGACGAGAAAGATGCAGGCCATGATGATACAGACGGAAAAGATGCTTTCCGTTGGCGGCATCGCCGCCGGGATCGCCCACGAGATCAACAATCCCTTGGGGATCATCCTGAACACCACGCAGAACATCATGCAGCGGACCAGACCGGATTTTCCGAAAAACATCGAGGTCGCCCGCGACGTAGGGCTGGATCTGGCATTGATGGATGCCTACATGCGCGCCAGGGGCGTCAACGTCTTCATTGAGGATATCCGGGCCGCAGCGATCCGGGCGGCGGGCATCATCCGGCACATGCTCGATTTCAGCAGGACGAGCGAGTCCTGCCGGGCTACGTGCGACCTCACGGTCATCATCGACCGCGCGGTGGAACTGGCCGGAAGCGATTACGACATGAAAAAGAATTACGATTTCAGGCGGATCAGGCTGGTCAGGGAATATGAGTCCGGACTGCCGGCCATATCCTGCACGGAAACGGAAATCGAGCAGGTCATGCTCAACCTGCTGCGCAACTCCGGCCAGGCCATGTCCATGGCCGAGCCGCCCGTGCCCAATCCCTGCATCTGCATCAGGGTTCGTACAGTCGACCAGGGGCAGCGGATTCGCATCGAAGTTGAGGACAACGGTCCAGGCATCCCCGAGGCGGTCCAGCACCGGGTTTTCGAACCTTTCTTCACCACCAAGGCCAAGGGCGTTGGCACGGGGCTCGGGCTTTCCGTCTCGAATTTCATCATCACCGAAGGGCACAAGGGCACCATGAGGGTGGAGTCGACGCCGGGGGTGGGAACGAAATTCGTGATCGAACTTCCGGTCGACGCCTCCGGGGGGAACGGGGAGGCCGTGCAGTGAAATGCTGCCGGCCGGCGAGCAGTCAGGGATGCTTGAGCGTTTTCTGCAGTTCCAGGTAGGCGTGTCCTTCCGGACTGAAGCGCCGGTCGCCGCTCATGCCGGTAATCTCCGTGAACCCGAGTTTTATCCAGAACCGCAGAGCGTTCCAGTTCTTGAGCCCCACGCCGACGCGCAGGGTTTTCGCCGGTCCAGGTCGCAACACCTGCTCCAGGCGCAGGCACATTTCCCGTCCGAGCCCCGCCCCCTGGAACCGGGGGTGAAGGAACAGTTCGCCGATGTAGGCGACGTCCCCGGCCGGGTAGCCCATGCACAGGCTCAAAAGGCCCAGAGGCTGCTCGGTGCGGACGTCGCATAGCAGGAAGTTGTGCAGCCGGGCGGTCGGGGCGCTTTGAGGCAGGTTCAGCCCTTGTGTGAAGCGACGGGACAGGGCGAGGGGATCGTGCTCCCGGTCCAGGAGGACGAGCAGGTCCCGGTTGCCCTCGTAGATTCCGGCCACCGCCAAGGCGTCGGCGTCGGTCACGGGCCGGGCGAGGATGCGTGCGCTGCGCAGTGTCTCGGCCATGAAAAAAGGCGGCCCGAGGCCGCCCTACTCCGCGAGTTCCCTGCTTCGCCGGGCGGCCGCCAGGACCGCCTGGGACAGGGCGAATTTGAATCGGTGCTCGTCCAGGGCGTTGAGCCCCGCGATGGTCGTGCCGCCGGGGGAGGTGACCATTTCCTTGAGGATTGTCGGGTGCGCCCCGTCGGCCTCGGCCATGAGGGCGCAGCCGCCGACCAGGCCCGTGACCATGTTCGTGGCCTGTGCCCGGGTCAGGCCCATGGTCACGCCGGCGTCGATGAGTCCTTCCATGAAGGCGTAGACATAGGCCGGGCCCGAGCCGATGAGGCCCGTGTATGCGTCGAAGAGTTTCTCGGGCAGGACGTGGGCCTGGCCGATGGACGAGAAGGTTTCGAGGACGGTCCGGCGGCAGGCTTCGTCGACCTTTTCGTGGTCGAAGCACAGGGCGTAGACGCCCTTGCCGACCATGGCCGGCGTGTTGGGCATGACCCGCACGACGGGGCAGACCCCGCCGGACCAGGCAATCAGTTGCGCCAATGTCACGCCGGCGGCGATGGAGACGAGGCACGTTCCGGGTCCAAGGGACTCGGCCAGTCCCTGCAGGACGGGCCGCATGACCTGCGGCTTGACGGCCAGGAGGACGAAGTCCGAATTCCTGGCCACGTCCTGCGCGGTCGTGTGGATGGTCATGATGTCGGCGTTTCTGCCGCGCATGACGTCGCTGGGGTCGAAGCCGTGCAGCGCGAAGGCGCCTCCCGCGGCCAGTCCGCGGGCGATGGCGCCGCCCATGTTCCCAAGTCCGATGAACCCGAAGCGTTTCATTATCCCACCAGTTCCAGAGCGTTGAAGAAGTACGCGATCTCGACGGCCGCGGTGTCCTGACCATCGGAACCGTGGCAGGAGTTCTTTTCGATGTCCAGCGCGTACTTGCGGCGGATGGTGCCTTCGGCGGCGTTGTCCTTGTTGGTGGCGCCCATCAGGTCGCGGTACTTCTGCACGGCGTTTTCGCCTTCAAGGCACATGACCACGCAGGGGCCGGAGCACATGTAGTCGGTCAGGCTGCCGAAGAAGGGGCGTTCCCTGTGCACGGCGTAGAAGCCTTCGGCCTGGGCCTTGGTCATGTGGATCATCTTCATGCCGACGACGCGCAGGCCGGCGTTCTGGATCATGGCGATGATTTCGCCCTGCAGGTTGCGGGCGACGGCGTCGGGCTTGATGATGGAGAAAGTGCGTTCCATAAATGCTCCTCGATGTGATTTTTTGCGGCGTCCTATACTCTGTAACGGGAAAATACAAGGAGCGGCTTTTTTCTCTGCGTTGTTTGGTCGCTCAAATTGCATGTTTGTGTCATGGGGAAAATGTGTTGGTCTCCCGGGCCGTCCTGGTGTATCCCCTCCGGGGAAGCCTTTGAATACAGCGGAGGAAATCATGAGCACAAAACGTCTTTACGAGATTTTTTATGAAGTGAGCCGCACCGTGAACTCCAGCCTCGACCCGGGCGAGGTCCTGAACCGCATTGCGGAGCAGGTCACCCGCGCCATGGGCGTGAAAGGATGCTTCATCCGCCTGCTGGACCGCGGCGGCAAGGTTCTCAAGCCGGCGGCCCAGTACGGCCTGAGCGAGCGCTACACCAGAAAGGGCGTGGTCGAGGTGGCCAAGAGCGGCCTGGACCGCGAGGCCTTCACCGGCAAGGTGGTGCAGATCGCCGATGCCGGCACGGACCCGCGTTTCCAGTACGGCCAGGAGGCCGCGGCCGAGGGTCTGGCCTCGGTCCTGGTGGCGCCCATGTTCGTGGAGGGCAGCCGGCCCATCGGCGTGCTGCGCGTCTACACCGGGGAGCGCAGGGAGTTCGGGCCCGAGGAGACCGACTTCCTGCAGGCCATCGCCAACATCTCGGCCATCGCCATCGAGAACGCGCGCATGCACCAGACTCTGAAGCGCCAGATGGAACTGATCAACGCCTACGATTACCAGGTTTTCGAGGACTAGGGGGAGCATATGGGAAAGACACGCATCGGCATCAACGGCTTCGGGCGCATCGGCCGCCAGGTCCTGAAAACCATCTGGCAGCGCCACCGCGACACCCTGGAAGTCGTGGCCATCAACGATCTCTTCGACACCCGGACCAACGCCCACCTGCTGCGGCACGACACGTCGTACGGACGCTTCGCCCCCGAGGTCGAGGCCGACGACGCGACCATCCGCGTCGGCGGGGAGTGGGAGATCAAGAGCTTCGCCCAGCGGGACCCCAAGCTCATCCCCTGGAAGGCCTGCGGGGTGGACATCGTCATCGAGTCCACGGGCATCTTCCGCACCGGGCCCACGGCGGCCCAGCACCTGGAGGCCGGGGCCAAAAAGGTCATCATCACCGCGCCGTCCAAGGATGAGGACCTGACCGTGGTCATCGGCGTCAACGAGGGGCAGTACGACCCGGCCAAGCACCACATCGTCTCCAACGCCTCCTGCACCACCAACTGCCTGGCCCCGGCGGTCAAGGTCATGCACGCGACGTTCGGCGTGGCCAAGGGCGTGCTGACCACGGTCCACGCCTACACCAACGACCAGCGTATCCTCGACCTGCCGCACAAGGACCTGCGCCGGGCCCGGGCCGCGGCCTGCAACATGATCCCGACCTCCACGGGCGCGGCCAAGGCCGTGGCCAAGGTTCTGCCGGAGATGGCCGGCCGCTTCGACGGCTACTCCGTGCGCGTGCCCGTGCCGGCCGTGTCCCTGGTGGACTTTGTGGCCGTGCTGGAGCGCGACACCACGGCCGAGGAGCTGAAAGCCGCCTTCAAAGCGGCCGCCGAAGGGGAGCTGAAGGGAATCCTCGGCTTCAGCGAGGAGGCGCTGGTGTCCTCGGATTTCATCGCCGACCCGCATTCGGGTGTGGTCGAGGCCGACTTCACCACCGTGCAGTGCGGCAACCTGGCCAAGGTGCTCATCTGGTACGACAACGAATGGGGCTATTCCAGCCGCGTGGCCGACCTGGCCCATCTCATGGGGCAGAAGGGCTTCTAGGCATCCGCATCGGCCTCTCTTCTCAGCAATCCCCCCTGCCGGCGAAGCCCGGCAGGGGGGATTCTCGTTGGCCCCGGGCGCGGCATGCGTTCGAGCACCGTCTCGGGGGCGCCATCCGAATGCCCCCGCGGGAGGCCTTGTTCCGGTTTTGCACCGGTCGGGACCGTTTTTTTGTGCAGAAAAATGTCGGCCTGCCCTTTACAACCGGTTTTTAGGCTTTAATTTGAGCCCGATTTTTACGTGAACTTTTCGAATTCAAGCCACAGGAGACCACAATGGGCAAGATTATCGGCATAGACCTTGGAACCACCAACAGCTGCGTCTACGTCATGGAAGGCAAGGACGCCAAATGCATCACCAATCCCGAGGGCGGCCGGACAACGCCGTCCATCGTCGCGTTCACCGATCAGGACCGCCTCGTGGGCGAGATCGCCAAGCGCCAAGCCGTGACCAATTCCGACAAGACCGTGTTCGCGGTGAAGCGCCTCATGGGCCGCCAGTTCGACGACCCAAAGCTCAAGGACTGGATCGCCAAGAGCCCCTACAAGATCGTGTCCGGCGCCAACAATGACGCCTACGTGCAGATCGGCGACAAGAAGTACAGCCCGGCCGAGATTTCCGCCCTCATCCTGCAGCGCCTGAAGAAGGACGCCGAGACCTACCTGGGCGAGACCGTGACCGAGGCCGTCATCACCGTGCCCGCCTACTTCAACGACTCCCAGCGCCAGGCCACCAAGGACGCCGGACGCATCGCGGGCCTCGACGTCAAGCGCATCATCAACGAACCCACGGCCGCTTCCCTGGCCTACGGCTCGGACAAGAAGGCTAACGAGAAGATCGCCGTGTTCGACCTCGGCGGCGGCACCTTCGACATCTCCATCCTCGAAGTCGGCGACAACGTCGTCGAAGTGCGCGCCACCAACGGCGACACCTTCCTGGGCGGCGAGGATTTCGACCACGAGATCATCAATTTCCTGGTGAGCGAGTTCAAGCGCGAAAACGGCATCGACCTGTCCAAGGACAAGATGGCCCTGCAGCGCCTGAAGGAAGCCGCCGAGAAGGCCAAGAAGGACCTGTCCACCTCCATGGAGACGGACATCAACCTGCCCTTCATCACGGCCGACCAGAACGGGCCCAAGCACATGACCATGAAGCTGTCCCGGGCCAAGCTCGAATCCTTGTGCGAGCATCTCGTGGCCCGCACCATCGAGCCCTGCCGCAAGGCCCTGGCTGACGCGGGCCTCAAGACCGGCGACATCAACGAGGTCATCCTCGTCGGCGGCATGACCCGCATGCCGCTGGTGCAGAAGAAGGTCGGCGAGTTCTTCGGCAAGGAGCCCAACCGTAGCGTGAACCCCGACGAGGTCGTGGCCATGGGTGCGGCCATCCAGGGCGGCATCCTGACCGGCGACGTGAAGGACGTGCTGCTGCTCGACGTGACCCCGCTGTCTCTGGGCATCGAGACCCTGGGCGGTGTGTTCACCAAGCTCATCGACCGTAACACGACCATCCCGACGCGCAAGAGCAACACCTTCACCACGGCCGCCGACAACCAGCCGTCCGTGTCCATCCACGTGCTGCAGGGCGAGCGCCCCATGTGCTCGGACAACATGACCCTGGGCCGCTTCGAGCTGACGGGCCTCCCGGCCGCCCCCCGCGGCGTGCCGCAGATCGAGGTCACCTTCGACATCGACGCCAACGGCATCGTCAACGTCTCGGCCAAGGACCTGGGCACGGGCAAGGAACAGTCCATCCGCATCACGGCGTCGAGCGGCCTGAGCGACACGGACATCGAGCGCCTGATCAAGGAGGCCGAGTCCCACGCCGAAGAGGACAAGAAGAAGCAGAAGCTCATCGAGGTCCGCAACAGCGCCGACACGCTCATCTACACCACCGAGAAGTCCATCCGCGATCTCGGCGAGAGCATTGACGCGGCCCTGAAGAACGACATCGAGACCAAGGCCGAGGCCCTGAAGAAGGTCATGCAGAGCGACGACGCCGAGGCCATCCAGAAGTCCATGGACGAGCTGGCCCAGGCCTCCCACAAGCTGGCCGAGAAGCTCTACGCCCAGAAGACCGACGCGGGCGCCCACGCCGCGGGCCCCGAGGCCCACGGGCAGGCCGGACCCAAGAAGGATGACGACGACGTCGTCGATGCCGACTACACTGAAGTGAAGTAGCGGCAAGCATCGGCTTGACACGGCAAATTGCCGGTCCCTATACTTCGCGCCTGGCCCTTGAGGGGGCCAGGCTTTTTTTTACCCAATACCAACGTCCATCCCGGGCTGGCCGCCGCCCATCTCATCCTTATGAAACTCGGTTCCCTTTCCCTGTGCCTGCTTGTCCTCGTCCTGGGTCTGGCCTCGTGCGTACCCAAGACGGTCATCCGCTCCACCCCCGGTCCCGCGACCTCGACCGGGCTGCCCGGCTACCGGGCCGAAGACCCGAAGAAGGCTCTGGAGAAATACTCCAGGCACCTGCAGACGACCAAGCCCGGCGACGCCGGGCGGCAGGAGGCCTGGAGCAAGACCGTGGGCAGCGCCGTGCAACTCGGCGAGTTCGACCTGGCCGAGCGCAACCTCCAGGCCTGGAAGGCCGAGAGCCGCAACGCCACCGCCTCCTGGGAATGGAACCAGGCCAATGCGCAGCTCCTGCTGGCCCGCAAGGGTCAGGACGCCTATTCCTCGTACCTCATCGACATGGTCGGCCGTAAGGACATGGACTGGACCACGCGCGAGGCGGCGGGCATGGAGCTGGTGGACTACTTCTGGAACAAACCGGAGTACGGTCTGGCCTTCGATGCGCTGGGGCTGGTCTACGGGGCGGCCCCGGACAACGACGCCAAGGGAGCCTTGGAGTCCACGGCCCTGACGCGGGCCGAGTCCCTTTCATCCGAAGAGCTGCAGAAGGTGCTCGACGGGGCGCTGGGCGCGGACCGCAACGCCTACCCCTGGTCCATGGTCGTCTGGGCCCAGAGCATGAAGCTCCTGGCCCGGGACAAGGCCAACTGGGCAGCGGTGTGGCCGAGCCTGTCGACCATCGTGCGCACCGGGGGGCTGGCCAACCGGGACTTTTTCGCGGGCAACCTGCGCTCCCTGGAGCAGCAGTTCGGCACGGTCAGCCAGAGTCTCGTTCTGCTACTGCCCCTGTCGGGCCCGTATTCCCAGGTCGGATGGAAGATCGCCAAGGGCGCGGACACCGCCTGGCGGGAGAGCCGGGCCCAGACCGCAGCTCCGGCCATCAAGCTCATCAACACCGAATCGCCGACTTTCCTCGACGAACTGCGGGCCCTGGAAGGGTCGCCCGTCGTAGGCGGTCCGTTGCGTAAGGAGATCTGGGAGAAAATCCGGGTCGCGGGGCTGCACCGCAACATGCGTTTCCTGACCTTCATGCCCAGCGTCGAGGACGAGGGCGTCGAGGCCTGGCGCTTCTTCAGCAGCCCCGAGGATCAGGTCCGGGCGCTCATCCGTTGGTGCGAACGGCTCGGGGTCACGTCCTATGCCGTTCTCTACCCGCAGGACCGCTTCGGCACGGCCATGTCCCAGGTCTTCCAGGACCAGGCCCGGATGCTCGGGGCCAGCGTGCCCGTGGTCAGAGGCTACGAGGTCGAGAACCCTCCCGGCTGGACCAAGGCCGTGGCATCGGTCCTGGGCGCCAGCGGGGACAAGAACACCATGAACCCCGAACCGCCCTTCCAGGCGGTCTTCCTGCCCGACTCCCTTTTCCGGGTGCAGCAGCTGGCCCCGCTCTTCCATTACTTCGAGGAGACGCGGCTCATCTTTCTGGGGCCGCAGCTCTGGAGCCAGGGGCTGCCCGACGCCAAGCTCGAGATGCAGTATTTCGGCCTGACGGTCTTTCCAGGTGCCTGGAGCCCGGACCTGGGTTCGCAGAGCGCCCAGAACCTCAAGCGCGGCATGCAGGAGGGCGGCGGCGAGGAGCCGGACCTGTGGGCGGCCATCGGGTATGACTTCGTGCGCTTCTGCGCACTGGTCGGCGGCGCCCAGAGTTCCCCCGACGCCTTCAACCGCGCCCTGGCCGAGGCGGCGACCCGCATGCCGTGGTCCATCGCGCCCATGCATTGGGACGGCGGCAAGCTCAGCCAGGACATGTTCCTTTTCCAGCCGACGCAGACCGGCATGATTCAGGCCGATCTGGCGAAGATCCAGCAGACCCGCGAGATGCGGCAGATCCGCCGCGAGGAGCGTCGGGCCCAACTTGACGAAAAGAGAAAAAAAGAGGCCAAGCAATGAAGATAAGCCCCGAGAAGGCCCTGGCCATCGCCACCCTGGCCAGGCTGGAGATCAGTCCCGAGCAGGCGGTCACGCTGGGCTCCCAGATGGATGACATCCTCGGCTACATGGACAAGCTGAACGAACTCGACACGGCCGACGTCGAGCCCATGTACACTCCCGTGGACCAGCCCGGCGCACTGCGCGTCGACGAAGTCTCCAAGGAGTTCTCCCGCGCCCAGATCCTGAAGAACGCCCCCGAGACCGACGGACAGTACTTCATCGTCCCGCGCATCGTGTGACCACGGGTTTCATCCATCAGCCCCGAGAGGATTGTTCATGTCACAGCTTTTCGATCTTTCCCTGACCCGTGTCCGCGACCTCCTGCGCTCGGGCGAAGTCACGGCCGAGGCGGCCACGGCCGCCTGCCTGGAGCGCATCGCCGCCACGGAACCGGCCATCGACGCCCTGCTGCACGTGGCGGGCGAAGCGGCCCTGGACCAGGCCCGCGCCATGGACCAGGCCGGCCCCGACGCCGGGAGACCCCTGTGGGGCGTGCCCGTGACCGTCAAGGACGTCCTGGCCACGGAGGGCCTGCCCACCACCTGCGGCTCGCGCATCCTGGAGAATTTCGTCCCGGTCTACGACGCCCACTGCGTGTCCAGGCTGAAGGAGGCCGGCGCCATCATCATCGGCAAGGCCAACATGGACGAGTTCGCCATGGGCTCGTCCACGGAGAACTCGGCCTACAAGGTCACGAAGAATCCCTGGAACACGGGACGGGTGCCCGGAGGTTCCAGCGGCGGGTCGGCGGCCAGCGTGGCGGCGGGGCAGTGCTTCGCGTCCATCGGCACGGACACGGGCGGCTCCATCCGCCAGCCGGCCAGCTTTTGCGGCATCGTCGGCCTCAAGCCGGGCTACGGGCGGGTTTCCCGCCGCGGCCTCGTCGCCTACGGCTCGTCCCTGGACCAGGCCGGGCCCATGACCCGCACCGTGGCCGACGCCGCCCTGATCCTGCAGGTCATCGCCGGCCACGACCCCAAGGATTCCACCAGCCTCGACGCCCCGGTGCCCAACTACCTCGAAGCCATCCGGGGCGCCTCCCTCAAGGGCCTGCGCCTGGGCCTGCCCGAGCAGTACTGGGGCGAGGGCCTGTCGGCCGAGGTGGACGCGGCCTGCCGCGGGGCCGTGGACCTGGCGGCGTCCCTTGGTGCCGAGATCGTGCCCGTGTCGCTTCCGCACACCGAATACGCCATCGCCACCTACTACATCCTGGCCATGGCCGAAGCCAGTTCCAACCTGGCCCGCTTCGACGGCGTGCGCTACGGGCTGCGCAGCACGAAGTCCGTCGACTTGGCCACCATGTACACCCGTTCGCGCTGCGAGGGGTTCGGCGAGGAGGTCATGCGCCGCATCATGCTCGGCACCTACGTGCTCTCGGCCGGCTACTACGACGCCTACTACAAAAAGGCCGCCCAGGTGCGCCGCCTCATCCGCCAGGACTTCCTGAACGCCCTGGGCAAATGCGACCTGATCTGCGGCCCGGCCTGCCCGACCACGGCCTTCGCCATCGGCGAGAACACGGCGGACCCGCTGCAGATGTACCTGACGGACATCTTCACCATTTCCCTGAACCTGAGCGGCCTGCCGGGCATGTCGCTGCCGGTGGGGCTGGGTCGGGACACGGGCATGCCCGTGGGCCTGCAGCTCTTCGCCGGCAATCTGCAGGAGGCGCCCCTGCTGGCCGCGGCCGCGGTCCTGGAGGCGAACCTGCCGGCCATGCCCGCGCCCCCCATTGCCTGACACACGGCCGGACCTTCCGGCCTTTTTCTTATGGACAAGATCGCGATCGCATTGAGCGGAGGGGCTGATTCCCTCATGAGCCTGCTGCTGCTCCGGGAAGCCGGGGCGGAGGTCATGGCCGTGCACGCCCTTTTTCTGCCTTCGTCCGAAGAAGCCCTGATCAAGGGCCTCGGCGCGACGTGTTCGGCGTTGGGCGTGCCCTTCGACGTCATCGACCTGCGGGCCGAGTTCGAGGAACTGGTCGTCACCCCCTTCGTGCGGGCTTACCTGGACGGGTTGACGCCCAACCCGTGCGCGGCCTGCAACCCGGCCATCAAGTTCGGCCTGCTCCTGGACCGCGTGCGGTCGCTCGGCGCCGAGCGCCTGGCCACGGGCCATTACGCCCGCCTGGAGGCCAGGCCTTGGGGCCAGGCCCTCTTCCGAGGACTCGACCCGGCCAAGGACCAGAGCTATTTCCTGTCCAGGGTGCCGCGGGAGCGGTTTAGTCGCGTCGTCTTCCCCCTTGCGGATTGGACCAAGGACCGGGTGCGTCTGGCCCTGGCCGAGCGCGGGCTTACGCCCCCGGCCGGTCGGGAGAGCCAGGAGGTCTGCTTCATTCCTACGGACTACCGGGATTTCCTGCGCGACCGCGGCGTGCGGCTGGGCGGGCCCGGGCCCATCGCCCTGGCCGACGGGCGGGTCGTGGGGCGCCACGAGGGCCTGTGGAACCACACCCTGGGTCAGCGCAAGGGGCTGGGCGTGGCCTGGAGCGAGCCTCTCTACGTCACGGGCAAGGATTTCGCGGGCAACCGGCTCCTCGTCGGCCCCAGGCCCGAGGCCATGGCCCGTGGGTGCCGCACCGAGCGGCCGAACCTGCTCTGCCCGCCGGAGGCGTGGCCGGACGAGGTGCTGGTGCAGACCATCTACCGCCAGCGTCCCGAAGCAGCGCGGGTGAGCGTGGACGAGGGCGGCATGACGGTCGTCTTCCCCGCGCCCAGGCCCATCCCCACGCCGGGCCAGGTGGCGGCGGTTTATTCGGCCGACGGCCAGGTCCTGGCCGGGGCCGTCATCCGGGAGGCGCTCCATGAAGCGTAGGCCGGGGCAGCTTTTTTTCCTGGCCACGCAGGGCTGCAAGGTCAACCAGTACGAGTCCCAGGCCATCCGCGAGGCCTGGCTGGACGAGGGCCTGATGGAAACCCACGACCCGGCCCTGGCCGACATCGTGCTCGTCAACAGCTGCGCCGTGACCGAGCGGGCGGTGCTGGACCTGGCCAAGCTGGTACGGGGCTTCGCGGCCGTCTCGCCCAGGCCGCGCATCATCGTGGCGGGCTGCGCCGTTGAGGCCGACCGAGAGCGCATCCTGGCGCTTGACGCCGTGGACGAGGTCGTCTCCCAGCAGGGCAAGGCGGATTTGGGGCATGCCGCGACGCAGGGCGGACCGTTCCCGTCCCTGAGTATTTCCGACTACAACCGCGCCCGGGCCGTGATCAAGGTCCAGGACGGCTGCTCCCACGGCTGCACCTACTGCATCATCCCCTCCACCAGAGGCCGTTCCGTCAGCCGCGATCCGCTCGACGTCGTGGTCGAGGCCGAGCGTCTTCTGGACGCCGGCATCCGGGAACTGTCCCTGTGCGGCATCAACCTGCGCCACTACGGCCGCGACCTCTCCCCGCGCATCGATTTCTGGGACCTTCTGGCCGCCGTGGACCGGGCCCTGGCCCCGCGCTGGGCCGGACGGGCCAGGCTGCGGATCGGTTCCCTGGAACCCGCCGACCTGCACGACAAGGCTCTGGAGACCCTGGCCGGATGCCGTCTCATGAGTCCGCACCTGCACCTGTCCCTGCAGAGCGGCAGCCCCGAGGTACTGCGTCGCATGGGGCGCGGGCACTACGGGCCGGAACAGATCTTCGGCTTTCTGGAGGGCCTGCGTCGCGTCTGGCCGGTCTTCGGGCTGGGCGCGGACCTCATCGCCGGCTTCCCGGGCGAGACGCAGGAGCACGTGCGTCAGACCATGGACGTGGTGGAGCGCCTGCCCCTGTCCTATGCCCACGTCTTTCCCTATTCCGAGCGGCCCGGCACCCCGGCGGCGGCGTTTCCGGGCAGCGTGCCAGCCCATGTGCGCAGGGAGAGGGCCAAGGCCCTACGGCAACTCGTAGCCGGCAAGCGGGCCGCCTTCCTGCGGGGACTGCTGGTCCTGCCGCACATGGACGTGGTGCCGGAAGACGGCGGGACGGGCATGAACGAATTCTACGTCGAATGCCTGCTGGAAGGCGACGCGCCCCTGACGGTCCGAGAACTGCTCCGGGTCGCGCCGGTCGGGGTCGCCGCAGCGGGCCTGGTCGTCAGGCCTTTTGCCGGGACGGGGGACGCGTCGTGAGCACGCCCGTCATCCCCCTGCCGGCCCGCGCCTTCCTGTCGGTCCTGAGCGCGCGCTGGGACGAGTTCTGGGACGACCTGCGGCCCCGTCTCGAAGCGCTGCTCGGCCCCGTGGACTACGAGTCCGGCCCCATCCCTTTCAACGTGACCGGCTACTACGACGGGGAGCTTGGCACGCCCATCACGCGGCGCATTCTGTCCTTCGGCCGGCCGTTGGCCATGGACGCCCTGGCCGAGGTCAAGCTCGCCACCAACGCCATGGAGCGGCAGTGGGAACGGGACGGGCGGCGCATCTTCAACCTCGACCCCGGCTACATCAACCAGGAGCGGCTCGTGCTGGCCACGGGCAAGAATTTCACGCACCGCGTCTACCTGTCCCGGGGCATCTGGGCCGACCTGACCCTCATCTTCCAAAAGGGCGACTGGATCGACCTGCCCTGGACCTTCCCGGACTACGCCGAACCCGAAATCAAGGGCCACTTGACCCGACTCCGGGAGATGTACAGAGCCTCCCTCAAGAACATGCAACCCCACGAGGAAACCATATGCCACGAAGCATGACCGGCTACGGCCGCGCAAGCGCCCAGGAAGAGAACTGGGCCCTGACCTGGGAAATCCGCAGTCTCAACAACCGTCACCTGGACCTCAAGTGGAAGATTCCCCCGACCCTGTACGCCCACCAGAAGGAGTGGGAGAACGAGGTCAAGGCCGTGGCCAGCCGCGGCGGGGTCGAACTCTTCCTCGGCCTCAAGATCATGAACCCCGAGCTGCAGAGCCTGAGCCTCGACACGACCATGGCCGCCTCCATGCTGCGTGAACTTGATCTGCTGGCCGCGTCCATGGGTGTGCCGCACGCGCCCGACCTGAACCGCCTCCTGGGCATCTCCGCCCTGTGGAAGGACTCCGGCAGCATCGAGAACCCGGAACTGGTCCAGAGCCTGACCGGGACCCTCAGGCAGGCCCTGGCGGACTGGGACGCGGCCCGCGTGCGCGAGGGACTGGCCCTGGAGGAGGACCTGCGCGCCCGCTTCACGCGGCTGGGCGAACTGGTGGAGGAGATCCGCGGCCTGGCGTCACATACGGCGGCGGACCGCTTCGCCCTGCTGCAGGAACGCGTGGGCAAGCTGCTGGCCGAGAGCGGCGTGCAGGCGGACCCGGACCGGATGCTGCAGGAGCTGGCCGTCATCTCCGACCGCATCGACGTGTCCGAGGAGCTGACGCGGCTCGACATCCATCTCAAGGGCATCGACGGCTACTTCAGCCAGACCGAGCCCGTGGGCCGCAAGCTCGACTTCATGGTCCAGGAGTGTTTCCGGGAGATCAACACCTGTGGCAACAAGAGCCAGAACACGGCCATCAGCCAGCTTGTGGTCGCCTTCAAGGCCGAACTGGAGAAGTGCCGCGAGCAGATCCAGAACCTGGAGTAGGCATGGAAAAGAAGAAGCTCCTCAACATCGGCTTCGGCAACGCCGTGGTCATGAACCGGGTGGTGGCCATCGTCGGCCCGACGTCGTCGCCCATGCGCAGGCTGAGAGAGGAGGCCAAACAGGCCGGGAGGCTCATCGACGCGACCCAGGGCCGCAAGACGCGCTCCCTGATCATCACGGACTCGAACCACTGCATCCTCTCGGCCATCCAGCCCGAAACCATCAGCCAACGATTCACCGCGGGAGGCAGCGATGAATAGTCCCGAAGGGACCGCTTCCAACACGGGGATGATGCTCGTCATCAGCGCCCCATCGGGCACGGGCAAGAGCACCCTCATCCGCCGCCTGACGGCGGAGTTCAAGGCCTTCGCCTTCTCCGTGTCTTGCACTACCCGCGCTCCCAGGCCCGGCGAGGTCGACGGGCGGGAATACCATTTCCTGACCCGCGAGGAGTTCGAGGAGCGCCGCGAAAACGCGTTTTTCGCCGAGTGGGCCGAGGTTCACGGCAATCTCTATGGCACGCCCCGGCAGGCCACCCTGGACCTGCTCGGCGCTGGGCGGGACGTCATCTTCGACATCGACGTGCAGGGCGCGCGGCAGCTCAAGGCGAGCATGGGGCAGGGCTGCTACGTATTCATTTTCCCACCCTCGCGGGAGGTGCTGGAGCGCAGGCTCACCGGGCGCGGCACCGACAGCGCGGAGGTCGTGGCCAGGCGGCTGGCCGCGGCCCGGGGGGAGATCATGGACAGCCACTGGTTCGACCACTGGATCGTCAACGACGACCTGCAGCTGGCGTACGATCAGCTTCGCGCCGTCTATGTGGCCGAAAAGACTCGGCCTGAGTACCAGCAGGCCTGGCGCGAAGGTCTCGGCCGGCAGTGGGGTGGACGATGAAGGCGCCCGCGCTGGTCGTAGCCCTCGATTTTGTCGAGGCCGCCCCCGCACTCGATCTGGCCTCGCGCCTGCGGGGCATCGTCCCTTGGGTCAAGGTCGGGCTCGAACTCTTTCTCGCCGCGGGCAAAGAACTTCCGGCCCGGCTCAAGGACATGGGCTTCCACGTCTTTTTGGATCTCAAGTTCATGGACATCCCTAACACCGTGCGGGCCGCCGTGGCGCAGGGCACGCGCATGGGCGCGGACATGCTGACCATCCACGCCCTGGGTGGCCGCGTCATGTGCGAGGCCGCCGTGGCCGGCCGGGACCAGGCCCTCTCTCCCGGTCAGCCTTCGCCGCTCATTCTCGGCGTGACGGTCCTGACCAGCATGGGGGCGGGCGATCTGGCCTGGAACCCCGGCGGCGTCGACCAGGACGTGCGCGATCTGGCCGTTGACCTGGCCAGGTCCGCCAAAAACTGGAAACTGGATGGCGTGGTCTGTTCAGGCCGGGAAGTTTCTGTTATTCGTCAGGCATGTGGAGCGGATTTTCGGCTCCTGACCCCGGGCATTCGACTTCCCGATGCCGACGCGGGTGACCAGACACGGGTCTGCACTCCGGCCCAGGCTGCCCGCGACGGCAGCGATTTTCTCGTGGTGGGCCGGCCCATCACCAGGGCGGCCGACCCGGTGAACGCCGCGCGCATGTATCTGGAGGCGACCGGGTAAATCCTGCTTGGAGGGGAACCCATGGCGGAAGCCGAATCTCAACGATCCCGCATCAAAGGGGTCTTTTCTTCCGAAAGAATCGCCAAGGTCGGCGCTGGAGCGACGGTCCGCAAGACCACGCAGACCATGTACTGGTTTGCCGAGGAGGATGAGGAGGAGCGGATCTGGATACAGCCCCTCAACCCCAATTACGTGCCTTCGGGCCCCAAGCAGGAAATCCCCAAGGACGAGTTCCTGGAAAGCTATGCGCCCGAGCCCGAATTCTACTCGACCAAGGTCTACCCGAGCATCCGCAAGCTGAATCAGACCATCGCCAAGGCCGAGCGCCATCGCGCCAACGGCGAGACGTACAGCGCGGAGATGGAATACGGCAACGCCCTGAGGGTGGACGAGGAGAACATCCGCGCCAATTTCGGCCTTGGGCTGACCTACCTGGAGCGCGGGGAGACGGGCAAGGCGGACAACATCTTTCAGCGCCTGATCAAGATCGAGGCGGCCTTCGAGGCCGAGCACAAGCACCTTTTCAACGATTTCGGCATCAGTCTGCGCAAGAACGAGATGTACGACCAGGCCATCGAGTACTACGCCAAGGCCCTGGAACTGTCTCCCAATGACGAAAATCTCCACTACAACATGGCGCGCGCCTGCTTCGCCAAGGCCGACATCACGAGAACCGTCGAGCATCTGCGCAGGGCACTGACGTTGAACAAGGACCTGGAAATCGCGCAGAAGTTTCTTTTGTATCTGAAAAAGAACAACCTGTTGCCGCAAAAACTATCCAGCGCGGAATCTTCGACCCCCGAATGAACCCGTGTGCGCGACGGAGGCAGGCATGAATCGAGGCGGCGATGCGTCCAGAAGTGACAACAGAAGAAGAATTGAACGCTTTTCCATGAGCATCCCCTCGAAGGTACGTTCGATCATGCACGATTACTCCGACCAGACATTGGCCACAACGAACATTTCCGCCGGAGGGGTCTTTTTCGAAACGGGCCAGACCTACCCGGTGGGCACATCCGTGACGCTCAACATTTCCCTGGATTTCGGCAGCCGCAAGCCGGGGATGTTCCAGTCGAGATTCCAGGTCGAGGGGACGGTCATCCGCAGCGAGTCCAACGGCATGGCCATCGCCTTCGATCCGGAGAGGGTGACGGCCATCCGCGTCAACGCCGCAGGCAAGGCCGGGCAGGCCGGCCCGGTCATGATCGGGGTCGTCGGGGAGGACCCGCTCCTGAACGACCTGCTCGCCGCACGCCTCAGCCAGGAGACCGGCGCCAACTGCAGCCACTCATCGTCCCTGCCCAAGATTCTGGAGACGGCGCGACCGGACCTGACCCTCCTCGACTGCACGGGCCTGTCCATGGACGAACTGCTGCAAGAGGCAGGCGGGGAGGATTCGCCGTTCATGACCACGTCTGTGGCCCTCTTCAACGTGCCCGAAGACAGGTCGCTGGAACTGGAGGCCCTGAACACGGGCATCCGGGGCGTCTTCTACCGCAACGCGCCCTTCAAGATCATGGTCAAGGGCGTCAATGCCATGCTGGACAACGAGCTCTGGTTCTCCCGGGAAGCCATGTCCGCCTTTCTGTTGGGCCGGCAGAACCGCCCCGCGGAAGCCGTTCCAGCGGAAGAGGACCTGGGCGAACTGAGCCAGCGCGAGCGCGAGATCCTGCTCATGCTGGCCGAGGGTGCCACCAACAAGGACATCGCGGCCAAGCTTTTTCTGAGCCTCAACACCATCAAGTCCCACATCTACAACATCTACAGGAAGATCGACGTCCCCAACCGGCTGCAGGCCTCCCTCTGGGCCGCCAAGCACCTGCGGGGCACGGATAACTCTTGAATTTGCGCCGCAAGTATATCAAGAAGCATCGCACGCCGGGCAGGTCCCGGTTTTTTTCGTTCATCACACCCACAGGATGCCGTTCATGAAGATATTGTCCATCTCCGAGCTGGATATTCAGCCTGAGTTCGATTTTTCCACATTCCTTTTTCTGGCCCAGGTCGACGAGGTCGGACCGCAGGAGATGCTTTCGGTGCTCGGCACCTGGGAGAAATGGCTGCCGAGCCTGAAGGTCTACCAGCTCGGGGAGCGCAAGGGGCACGTGCTCGTGTATCTCGAAAAGAAGGTGGAGGACGAGGTGGACGACATCTGGAAGGCGTCGCCCTCGGAGGGGTTCAAGCATGAGGCCATCGCCCAGACCATGATCATGGGCACCTTGAAGGTCCTCATGCCGGAACTGGGGGAAAAGGAATGCGCGCCCGTGCCCGAGCCGACCAAGCCCCTGCGTCGCACGCTGGAGAAGCTCGGCCTGGACCTGCAGGAGTCCGGGGCCATGAACCGCAAGTACGCGACCCTCACCCCGTATCCCCACCGCTACGGCTGCGACCGTTGCCACCTCAAGGACAGTTGCATCAAGAACATGAACTTGGATCTGGGTGGCATCATGAAGGGCACAGGCCAATAGCGCAGATTTTTCGCCTTCACGACGCAGGGCGGGTCCGGCATTGCCGGGCCCGCCCTGCGTGTTTCTTCTGCCCGGATCCGTCCTGGTGGTGAAGTACAGGCGGCGTCGCCGCCGCGTTCGAAACGAGGTCAGTCCCCGAAGGCCTGGGCCATGAGGTGCCGGTACAGCCCGCCCAGGTCGTCTGGCGTGCGGCCGAGCACGGCCCGCCAGACTTCGTCCGACTCCATGCACAGGTAGAGCTGCCGGTCCAGGCCGCCCCCTTTGAGCCTGTCAGCCAGGAAACGCAGCTGTTGCACGCGCAGGGGCCGCAGCAGGCGCTGCTTGCCGTCGATGCCCGTCACGAACTCGCCGTAGATATAGGACGACTGCGGAAAATTTTCGCTGATGCAGCGTTTAAGGTCGGGCATGTGCCGGAAGGACCCCATGCTGACGTAGGCGATATTTTCGGGCCGCAAATGGTCGAAGATCATCTCCACGGTGCGGGTGTACCCGTCCTGCCACCCCGGAAAATGGATGACGGGGTCGAAGTGCAGGCAGACCCGGAAGCCCGCCTCGGCGCAGCGCTTGGCCGCGGCCAGACGCTCCTCCAGGCTGGCGCATTCTCCCTGTTCTTCCCTCTCCGCGATGAGGGGCGCGTTCATGGACCAGGCCGGCAGGACGCGGGACGGGTCCCGGACGGCGTCCATCCAGGACAGGTCGACGACCTTGGACTTGAGTTCGAGGCAGATCTGCGGGAATCGCCCGAGAAATTCCACCAAGTCCCGGCTGTAGCCCGTCAGGGCCTCCAGCACCAGGGAGTCGGTGAACTCGCCGGTGCCGACCCGGTAGCGGCGGCCCGGGACGGATTCGAACGCCCGCTCCAGCTCGGCCCAGAGGTCGTCCTGGTTGGCCCAGACCTTGAGCACGCGGTCTTGGAAATAGGCCTGCAGGATGCAGTATGAGCAGCGCAGGGGGCAGTTTTCGCCGATGTGGATGATCTGGTATCCGCAGCAGCGGTAGTGGCTGGTGCCGGGGCAGTGGCGCAGGAAGCGTCCCTTGTAGCGCTTGAGGTAGAGGATGTCCTCGCGGTCCAGCCCCGGGGTCAGACTCTCGCCCTCGGCCAGGGTTTCGGGCGTCAGGTGGGGGAGTTTGTCCCTGACGCGGCGTGCGATGGGCGAATTGACCACGGCCTCGTCCATGACGATGCGGCTGATGCCCTGCAGATGCGCTGGAAGGGCGGTCATGCGTCCTCCGCAGGGAAGAGGGCGGTCAGGTCTTCGCGGGCCGCCATGCGGGCCAGTTCGGCGCCGGCCGCGCGGATTTCGTCGATGCTTCGCGCGCGGATGGTCATTTCCACCGCGTCGCTCTCGAACTGGTCCGGCTGGACGATGCGCCAGCGCGTCCCGCTTGCCACCCTGCGGGCAGCCTCGGCGAAATCCCTCTCCAGGGTGCTGAGGCGAGGGAATCGGCTTTGCCGGATCTGCTGGGAGATGCGGGCCATGGCGTCCTTGGGGGAGAGGCCTTCGGCCAGGATGTCGTCCACGCCGCAATCCCGCAGCAGCTCGGCTGCGCCCGTGCCGTCCCGCAGGCACGTCTCCCGCAGCCAGGTCAGCAGGTTCACGGCGTTGCCTCGCGACCAGGACAAGCCGTCGAAGAGCGGTTCCAACGCGGCGAGGTCCCGGGCGGAAAACCCGGCCAGCAGTTCGGCGCAGGCCAGGGGAACTCCGTCGAGGAGGCGGTCCCAGTGCGCGGGCAGGCCGAGCCAGGCTTCGACCAGGCGCAGGCGCTTGGAGCGCGGCTCCATTTCCAGAAGCTCGAAGACGGGTGCCATGTCGGTCGACGGGATGGCGCGGAAATAGCGCATGGCCGCCACGACCCGCTGGTCGGTCAGTTCGCGTCCGATGTTGGACTGCATGTACGCCAGGCCTCGTCCGGCCATGTCCAGGGGGCCCATGTCGAGGCACAGGACATCACGGCCCGCCTCGGCCAGAACGGCCACCCGCGCCGCGCCCGCCACCAGCAGCGGAGAAGCTCCGCTGCGGTCCACCAGCACGGGAACCAACTGTCCGTGGCGCTCCAGGCTGCGGCGCAGGGCCGGGGCGGGCTCTGCGGGCCAGAAAAGCCACGGTCCGGATACATCGATGCTCGCGGCCGGATGGAGCGAGATGCGTGCGTCTTCAGGTGCTTTCGGCGGGATGGCGGCTGTGCTCATGATTTTCTCTCAACGATTTTGCAGAATTATGCGTGGCTGAAAAATCCGCTGCTCTTGACAACTTCCAAGCCACCTCCCTATAGGGGTATTTCTTGAAAAAAGTTCAGGATAGCAGGAGGTTTGCAAGGTCGCCGGACAATGGAGCATGGGACCTTCATCCAATTTCTTCTCTTTTGCAAGCGATTTCCCGCCCTTCGTTCAGGAAGCCGGGAAGGTTTTATACCCTGTAGCCGTATGGTTGCGTAATACTTTGCATAAGGGGGCTGTATGCAGGATCAACTTCAAAAACAGAGGACTTTCGCCCTGATAGGGCATGGCGGAACCGGGAAGACGTCGGTGGCCGAGATGCTGCTGTTCAATTCCGGTTCCATCACTCGGTTGGGAAAGATCGACGAAGGGACCACCGCCCTTGACTACGAGCCCGAAGAAATCAAGCGTCGGGGCAGCATCCAGCCTGCCTTCGCCCAGTTCGCCTGGAAGAAGAATCTGAATTTCCTCATCGATACGCCCGGTGACAACAACTTCATCGGCGACCTTCCCTACCTCCTGCAGGGCGCGGACAATGTCGTCCTGGTCATTGACGCCATCGACGGGGTCAAGCCCCTGACCAAGAAGATCTGGTCCGAGGCCTCCAAGGCAGGCCTGCCGGCCATGGTGTTCGTCAACAAGATGGACCGGGAGCGCGCGAATTTCCAGATGGCCTACCAGGGCCTGTCCGACGTCCTCGGCATCAAGCCGGTCCTGCTGTTCATGCCCATCGGCAGCGAGACGAATTTCAGCGGCGTGGTCGATGTCCTGGCCGGGAAGGCGTACGCCTTCGACGACAAGGGTGAGCTGAAGCCCATCGACATGCCCGCGGACCTCGCCGACGAGGTCACCGCCGCGCGCGAGATCGCCGTCGAGAACATCGCCGAGAGCAGCGAAGAGCTCATGGAGAAGTATCTCGAGGAAGGCGCCCTGACCGAAGAGGAGATGACCGTCGGGCTGCGCGCCGGAGTGCTGAGCCGCGCCCTCGTCCCGGTCTGCGCCGGCGCCGCCATGCTGAACAAGGGCGGCGTGCCGCTGCTGGACATCGTGCAGAACTACATGGCCTCGCCTCTCGAACACACCGCCTGGCTCGACGCTGACGGCAACGAGCGTGCGTCCAGCCCCGACGCCCCCTTCGCCGCCTTCGTCTTCAAGACCATCGCCGACCCCTTTGCCGGCCAGCTTTCGGTCATGCGCGTGCTCTCGGGCGTCCTGGCCCCGGACGCCTCGGTGCTGAACGCATCCAAGGACGAAAAGGAGAAGATCGGCCAGATCCTGTTCCTCGAAGGCAAGAAGCAGAACCCCTGCAAGCAGGAAGTCGGCCCCGGCGCCGTGGTGGCCGTGGCCAAGCTCAAGAACACGACCACCGGTGACACCCTGTGCGCTGAAAAATTCCCCTTCATTCTGCCCAAGCCCAAACTCAGCCCCGGCATCATTTCCTACGCCCTGGCAGCGGCGGAGAAAGGCGACGAGGACAAGGTCTTCGCCGCGGTCCAGAAGCTCCTGGAAGAGGACATCAACCTGCGCTTGGAGCGCAACGACGAGACCGGCGACATGCTTCTGACCGGCATGGGCCAGCTGCACATCGAACTGGCCGTGGAGAAGGTCAAGCGCCGCTACAAGACCAACATCGTGCTGAAGACGCCCAAGATCCCCTACCGCGAGACCATCAAGGGCAAGGCCCAGGTCCAGGGGCGCCACAAGAAGCAGTCCGGCGGCCGCGGCCAGTTCGGCGACTGCTGGATCCGCATGGAACCCAACAAGCGCGGTGGCGGCTACGAGTTCCTGGACGAGATCGTCGGCGGCTCCATCCCGCGCAACTACATCCCCGCCGTGGACAAGGGCGTTCAGGAGGCGGCCGCGCGCGGTTTCCTGGCCGGCTATCCCCTGGTCGACTTCAAGGTCGCGGTCTACGACGGTTCCTTCCATACCGTCGACTCCTCGGAAATGGCCTTCAAGATCGCCGGCTCCCTGGCCTTCAAGAAAGCCGTGGAGATGTGCAACCCCATCCTCCTCGAACCCATCATGCTCGCCGCGGTCTTCATCCCCGACGAGTTCATGGGCGACGTCATCGGCGACCTCTCCAGCCGCCGCGGCAGGGTCCTGGGCTCCGACTCCATCGGCGGCATCACTGAGGTCAAGGCCCACGTGCCCATGGCCGAAATGATGAAGTACGCCCCGGACCTGCGCTCCATGACGGGCGGCCAGGGCACCTTCACCATGGAGTTCGCCCACTACGAGGAATGCCCGCCCAACGTGACCGAGCAGGTCATCGCGGACAGCAAGAAGGAAGAGGAATAATCCGGCTCTCAGCTGCGCGGGCCGCACCGGTCCGCGCCGTAAAAGCGCAAAACCCCCGCCGCGAGGTCGGGGGTTTTGCGCTTTTCTGGTTTGTGCTTGGCAGCCTGCCGTATGAGGTCGCCTGCCAAGCGTTGTAAATTCTGATGTGAGCCTGGGGATCAGGGCGCCTGCTCAATGAACGCCTTTTCCGGCCGTACATCGACGGGGTTGCCGGCGTTGTCGGTGCCGGCCATGGCGAAGCGGTACGATCCGAAAGGCAGCGGACGAGAGTTCCATGACCGTCCGCCGGGATATACGCCGAAATATTGGTCTGCGACCCGCCCGTCTGTATCGAATACGACGATGAGCAGCCTCGATGCATCCGAGCGGGGTAGATGGAATGAGGCGATGCCGCGACCCGGGTCCATGTTTTCGGCCGTGACACCGCGGGTTGCTGGACCTTTTGCCCAGGGCAGGGCGGGTGTCTGTGCCGCGGCGATCTTCCTGGCCAGGCGTTGTGTGCAGACACGGAATGGCGATTCATCGTCCGCGAAGGTGATTTTGTACGCGGCGAAGGGCGCAAAAAGACTCAATGAGCAGCTCGTGCGCTTTCCGGGCGTCTCCTGAAACGCAATGCGGCGGGTCGCCGTGAAGGTCCGTTCGTCGTTTTGGATCAGCAGCTCCACGCTGCCCCTGGATCGGGGCGCGGATATGATGACCGTGAAATCCGTCATAAGGTTTGTGACGTCCGCATCGACTTCGACAGCGAGTATTTCCTGGCTTCGTGCCGTTGCAGGCAGGAGGAGTCCCAACCCCAGGCACGCGAGATATGCGGTGAGCAATCTCATAGGTTGCTCACCTGCCCGTTTCTCACGCCCGCGGCTTCGCCGGGAGTGAATTCACCCAGGGTATGGCTGCGGTTTCTGAACGGGGTTTCCTCAAAGAGCGCGCCCATGGATACGAGGCGCGTCTTTGGCACGTGTTTGATCTGGAAGAAGTTCAGCCTGTCGTAGATGATCAGTTGGCGCTCGTCCTCGGCCAGCAGAAAAACGGGGTGTGTCGGGGTCGACTCCGGAGTGTCGAGGCGGAGGGTGACCACGGGGAAGACGTGGATTCGGCCCAGCTTGCCGTACAGCGCCGAAAGCATGAATGTCTGACTGGCAATGGCGATGATCAAAACGGTCCTGCCTAGACGCCAGAGACAGCCGTTGTCGTCCTTGCGGCAGGCGCACGCCAGTCGGTGGATGACGAAGATGGCTCCGACGACCATCGCAATCAGCAGGAAGGTCAGGGTGAAAACCTGTGCCCTGGGGCCTTCCTGGTCCCTGTCGGCGTCTGACTTGAACCACGGGCGGTGCGTCATGTGTTCGGCTATGTTCGATGGGTTGGCCAGAAGACGTTGGAGAAGGTAGACTCGGTTTTCCATCTTTCTGGAATCTCCCGCCCTACTTTGCATGGACTCGGCGAGGATTTCCCCCTTTATGGGTTGTAGCACAGCCCTGATCTCGAAAACCTCCACTTCGAAGCTCATGAGGCAGAAATAGGCGGTGAGCACGCAGGCCGCACCGGCGACCAGTAGCAGGTCCAGAACGTGGAAGTACGTCCTGCTCAGAACTCTGTGACGATATCCCCAGATCAGCACGCACAGGACGCCGATGGCCGACAGACCAGTCAGGCATGCCGCTAGGCACCACATCAGCGCAGGCTCATGCCGCAGGGATTCCAGCACGCCGTTACGAAAGCCCCCATCGTTCATCAGTCTGGCTAGGTTGACGCATACGGCCGTCAACGCGTCCAGGGCGAATTGGATGTCCTCTCCGAACGAGGTTACGGGGTCGTGACCCAAGAGGAGCTTGTCATGCTCCGCCCGCGCCCAGCGGCCGAGGGCGTAAAAGGCAATGGCGACAAGAGCGGATGTTTTCAGGAGCTTGGCGAGGCGCTGGGCCAGCGTGCCGAAAGCATCCTGTCGCGACGTGAGAAGGGAGTCGATGTGCATAGTTGGGTTCCTCATCCGGCGTGAACTCGAAATTCATGAGATATGAGGGCGATGATGTCGAAGCATTTCGGAAAATCTGAAGGCAACCAATGGTTGAATGCAGAATTGGAGGTGCTGTGTGTGTTAAATTTCCAAAGTTGTGCAATACATGGTGATAATCTTAAATAAAAATGTTTATATATGATTATAAAAATGTAAATATCCACAGATTAGTGTCGTTCAGCGCGTGTTAATTGGAAAATATACAATGCGATAATTCATGTTGAATGGAGATCTTGCGCTGTAAAGATTTGCGCTGGAGTTCACACCGCTCTACGATTCTGAGCTAGATCCATTCAGGCGAGCTAAGAGTGTCACGAAGCGAAAATCTACTCATGCCGAAACTTTCCCGAGTTGGAGCCTGTGATCAATGCAGTTGAAGTCGTGTTCGAATTTTGGCTTTATATCCGCGAGATTTTCCGGAATTTATGCGCAGTAAATTATATTGTCACGTATAGATATAGTTTATGAACCTACGAGAATCCAAAATGGAAACTAAAATTTTGAGTATTCACGGTATGCGCTTTGCAAGTACATTGACATTCATTAGTTTTTTCGGATTTCTTACTCCGGAATTCGTTTTCGGTGTCCGAGAAGTAGAGCACATGGCGGTCCTCAAAATACTCAGAGTAGAAATAAATGCCTTTTTACTCGCATAACCTGGAGATGAAGTGCAGGGCTGTCTCGCCGTACTGCACGCAGTATTCGCGTGGCGCGTAGTCGTAAAAGCATTTGAAGGCGTAGGAGTCTCCCGTAAAGTTCTGCTCCTTGAGAACCTGCTCGATGATCTGAAGCACGGTCATGTTCTGGAATATGCGGTGGTCCGTGACCAGGCGCGGAAACCACAGGCGGGGGACCAGGACGCAGCGGTAGTGGGTGCGCAGGTTGGCGGTGTGCCGTTGCTTGAGGTGGCGGATGACGGCGTGGACATGGCGGCCGCTTCCGCGCTTGTCGGAAACGCTCAGGCAGGCGGGCTGCCCCAAGAGCTCTGAAAAATCCACGGCAGGATTTTCGTCCACCAGTTCGATCTCGAATTCGTAGGGTCGATGCGCCTCGTCTTCGGATCCCGAAAAGGCATAGACCCGGAGGGCATGACCGGACAGCGCCTCGAAGGTGAACGAGGCGCTGTCTGTCCCGTGGTTCCCTAACTTCTGGTGGTTGTTCAGCATGTCATTATTTTTTTGGTGATGGAGTTGGCCTATCCGATGTCCACGTCCGAACTGGCTTCGATCATTCGCCCCGTGCCGCCGCAGTGCTTTGTGGTGTCGCCGAGTCGCACCAAGGGTTTGCCGTTGACGAGGACGTCCTCGCTGCCCATGGCGGCCGTCCACGTGTTGGGGCCGCAACACGTGGAGTGCTTTCCCTGGTCGCCAAGACGCAACACGGGACGCCCGTTGATGACGACATCGGGCGAACCGCTGACCGCAGGGCCGCTGACCGCGTGGGCGCAACAGCTTCCGCCGTGCGCGTCGTGCGGACAGAAGGCCTTGTCACCCACTCTACAGGCTGGGGGCATGAAATCTCCGTTCTCGATGTTGTTGTCCAAAATGCCGTCGTCACCGGAGAAGACGATCTCGGTCAGCGGCATGCACGGATGCGGAGTGCTTCGACGGGAGCACGCAGACAGCCTCAGCCCTCGGCCGCGGCGTCTGGAATCGCGTGAATTCCTCTTTCGGTGCGTTTCGCGGTGCCGTGAAGCCTCTTCCTCGGCGGCGGAGAGCCGGGGCCCGCACGGCGGCGAGCCCCTTTTCCGCCCTACGCCTGGTTGGACATGGTTCTCCAGTCGTCGCTTTCCGACGTGCTGGCGATCTCATGCGTTTTGATGATCTTGCGGTATGTCATGTAGACGTCCTCCAGGTGCGTGAAGTGCGCCTTCCCGGGGTCCTGGCAGTTGGGCATGTAGGCCTGGATGTCGACGATGATGGCGTCCTCGAGTTGGATGGTGAAGTAGTGCTCCATGGTCCCGGAGGCCGAGGTGCGGTAGAACTTCATTTCCACCTTGGGGAGCTTTTCACCGCTGGCCAGAGCTCTGAAGAGCAGGGGAGAGGCTTTGTCCATGACCTTGGTGATCTTCAGCGGCTTGTGCACGCGCTGACCAGTGGGCTGGCCGGACTGAGGGTCCCGCGGCAGGATGATCTGGTGTTCGAATGCCTCCACCAGGCACTCGTCCTCATGTCCCTCCTGGAAGATGTTGCCCACCGAGGCTTCGGTGAAGTTTCCGGCCGTAATGAGTCCCTGGCGCTCTCCGGTGATGCTGATATAGGCGGGAACCGGCATAATGCTCTCCTTGGGGAAAAGGTTGTTGATGATGTCTTCGCATAAGGCAACATCCGTGCCTCTGTTTTATGGTTAACTATATTGGTTGGTTATGTGGTGATATGCGCGGCGAGGCTGGCAAGATGTTGCCCGGTTTGCAGGACGGCAGGAAAGTTGGATGGGAATGAGTAAAAAAATCAGTTTGTTGTGTTTGGTAATAACTTGCTTGAATGTGCGTCGGGCATTTGTGGTCTGCGTTCAATAGTTTGAAATAACGAAACAAAATCCTGGCAAGTTGTTGCCCGATATGGATGCTGTGAGCCTTTCCGGGAAAGAGTGTAGGTCTCGGATTGGCTTCGTTGATCCTCTATGGTTCCACCATGTGTGAGTTGAGTACGGAGAGCATTGTCGGGTTGCACGCGGGTAATACGCTTCAGTCGATAGGCGTCACGGATGCAGTTTGTTTCAGGAGATTTTTTCTTGCTGACGGGTTGGGCGAAAACGCCATGTCTGTCTGTTCAATATTGTAAATTATTTTAGATAATTATTTGATAGAATATTTATGTTTAATGACTAGGATGTATTCGGCAATATACTTATGCGTATTTATGCATAGTTGTCATTTATACACTTTGTTTTGTAGTTTTTTAAGTGTATTTTCAACATTATTTGTGGATTGTTTTTATTGTATATCCGCTGTTAGTGGACGCCATGGTCGATACACTACATACAGCTGGTGTGCAGCGCGTACGCCCTTCTCTTCCAGATCCCATTTTTTACATGTGGCTTACCCCCTTGAGTGGAGATTCGCCGTGCGGTGAGGATATCGGCTTCTCCGACGAGTTCGAGTCGCTCAGGGCGGAAGTGGAGAAAGGGATGTCAGTGCACGGGAGGGAGAGAACGGACTGGCCCCTTGTCCTGCGCGTGGCCACCCAGATTCTCGGCGGACGCAGCAAGGATCTGTGGGTATTGTGCTACGGCGTCATGGCGGCGCAGGAGGCCCAGGGGATCGTGTGTTGCACGGCCGCCCTTTCAGCGCTTGCATCTCTTCTTGAGTCATATTGGAGCGAGCTGCATCCCGGAATTTCCCGTGTTCAGCGACGAGTTGCTCCGGTTAAATGGCTCGCGGCACGCCTTGAGTCCAAATTTGCGGCCGAGGTGAAGGCCGAGGAGAAAGGGGCGGTCGTCATCCTGAAAAACGAAGTGGCCCGGTTGCAAGCCATCCTCAACGACAGGTTCGGTGCCACGGCGCCTTCCTTTGACGGTCTGTCGCGGCTGCTGGGCGATTATGAACGCGAAGGTGCCGGCAACAGCCCTTCCCGGCCGCACCGTGCCGAGATCGCTCCGCCGGTTTTACCCCCGCCCCCAGACACGTCACTGCCAGACGACGATTTTCTCACCGCCATCGACGGCCATGGCCGCGTGCCGGCCGCAGTGCTGCCGCGTCTCCTCAGATCTGCTCAGGACCAGTGCCGGCAGCTGGCCGCGCATTTTTCCTCGTTCGACATCTTGGACTGGAGGGTGGTTCTGCTGCACCGCGCGGCTCTATGGTGCACGGTCGATCAACTTCCCCAGGCCGATGGCGCCGGTGTGACACAGTTGCGTCCCGTACCGCCGGAAAGGGCGCAGTCGTATGCTGCGGCGGTGGAAGCCAGACGATTTCTGGAGGTCCTGCCTCGGCTGGAACGGTCCGCCAGCAAGGCGCCTTTTTGGCTGGATGGGCACCATCTTGTCGCCCGTTGTCTCGAAGGGCTCGACGCCTTCGGGTCCCTGGCCATTCTGCGGGCCGTGCTCGCCCAGTTCCTGCGCCGTTTCCCAGAGTTGGTCCGCTGCAAGTTTCTGGACGGCACTCCCTTTGCCTCGCCGCGAACTGCGCAGTGGCTCGACGCCATCGAATTGCCGCCATCCGGTCAAGCCTCTCCGCGCCTAACCATACGTTCGGGAGAGGCCGTCCGTGAGCAGGAATTGCTGGATGAGAGCCTGGCCATCCGGGCGGAGAGGGGCTTCCCGGCCGGCCTGTCCCATCTGGAGAGAGTGCCTGCCGGACGCAGTCGCGCAGCCGTGCGGCAAGGGCTTCTGCTGGCGCGATACTGCATCGCAGCAGGCAACAAGAAGGCGGCCGTGCGGCTCTTGCAGTCTCTCTACGAACAACTGGAAAAATGGGAGCTGTTGGACTGGGAGCCCGAACTCAGCGCCAACATAATCTCTCTGCTGCTTTCCTTGCAGCCCAAGGACAGGGGTAACGGGGCTGAGACGATGCTCAGCCGTTTGCACTGGCTGCATCTCGGAACGGCGGTGGGCAGTTTCAAAGAAGTGTAAATTCCATCAGTAACGGAGGCATTAATGGCCAAAGATTCGTCAATCGCACCTAAGGAGCGCATCAACGTTACGTTCAAGCCCGCCACGGGCGGGGCCCAGGAGGAGATCGAACTGCCCATGAAGGTCATGGTCGTGGGCGATTTCCTGCAAAGGCACGATCCTCGCAATCTCATCGACCGCAAGCCCGTGTCGATCAACAAGAACAATTTCGAGGAAGTCCTGTCCAAACAGGAGCTCTCTCTTCAGATCGCCGTCCCCGACAGACTGCGGGACAAGGCGTCGGACTCGGACATTCCGGTCACCCTGAACTTCAAGGGCATGAGGGACTTCGAGCCTGCCGGCATCGCCGAACAGGTCCCGGAAATGCGCAAGCTTCTGCAGCTTCGCGACGCTCTCGTCTCCCTGAAGGGTCCGATGGGTAACATTCCAGCCTTTCGCAAGGCCATCGAGGACGTTCTCGCCGATGACCGTCAGCGCGAGATGATCATGAAGGAGTTGGGTATGGGGAAGACCGAGGCGAAGAACGTTCTGAAGGCGAAAGGCCTCGGTGGCGAGAACGCCGAAGCCGAGGCCAAAGGATCCCAGAAGAAGAATTGACACACCCATCCAGCGAGGACATCCACAATGAACCAGACCCAAGACGCCGCCTTGGAGCGGCAGAGCACGGGCTCGCTTCTTGAGCAGATCATCCGGGAGACGAATCTCGATTCACAGGACGAAGGCTACGAGGCGGCGCGCCTGGGCATCAGTGCCTTCATCCAGGAGATGCTCAAGCCTTCCTACGCGGACGAACAGGTCAAGAAGATCACGGTCGATCGCATGATCGCCGAACTGGACCGTCGCCTGAGCGTCCAGACGGACGAAATCCTTCACGACAAGCAGTTCCAGGAGTTGGAATCCGCGTGGCGGGGTCTCAAGCTCCTCGTGGACCGAACCGATTTTCGGGAGAGCATCTTCGTGGAGATGCTGCATGTCAGCAAGGATGAACTGCTTGACGACTTTCTCGACGCCTCGGAGATCACCCAGTCGAGCCTCTACAAGCTCGCCTACACCGCGGAGTACGGCCAGTTCGGGGGCAAGCCCTTGGGGGCCCTCATCGGAAACTACTATTTTGAACCTACGGCTATGGACATGCGCCTGCTGCAGAGCCTAGCCAGCGTTGCGGCCATGGCCCACGCGCCGTTCATCGCCTCGGCCGGGCCATCTTTCTTCGGGCTGACCAGTTTCGACCGCCTGCCGGTCCTGAAGGATCTGCAGGATATCTTCAGCGGGCCGCGTTACGCCAAGTGGCAGGCCTTTCGGGAATCGGAGGACTCTCGCTATGTCGGTCTGACCGTGCCGCGCTTTCTCCTGCGCCAGCCCTACGATCCTGAAGACAATCCCGTCAGAGCCTTTGTCTACAAGGAAAGCGTCGACGACGACCACGAGAATTTTCTCTGGGGCAACGCCGCATTCGCCTTTGCATCCCGCATCACGGACAGCTTCGCTAAATACCGCTGGGCGGCGAACATCATTGGCCCCCGTTCGGGCGGAGCGGTGGAGGATCTGCCCGTGCATCTTTACGAGAGTCTGGGCGATATCGAGATGAAAATCCCCACCGAAATTCTCATCTCCGACCGTCGCGAATACGAACTGGCCGAACAGGGCTTCATCGCCCTGACCATGCGCAAGGGCTCGGACAACGCGGCCTTCTTCTCTGCCAACTCCTGTCAGAAGCCCAAATTCTTCGGCATCTCCGCCGAAGGCAAGGCCGCTGAGCTCAACTACCGCCTGGGCGCCCAGCTCCCCTATCTTTTTATCGTCAGCCGTCTGGCCCACTACATCAAGGTGCTGCAGCGCGAACATATCGGTTCCTGGAAGGAACGGACCGACCTTGAACGCGAGCTGAACACCTGGATTCGACAGTATGTGGCCGACCAGGAGAATCCGAGTTCCGACACGAGAAGCCGCCGTCCCTTGCGTGATGCGCGGGTGGTGGTGGAGGACGTCGAGGGCGATCCGGGCTGGTACCGGGTTTCGCTCAGTGTCAGGCCGCACTTCAAGTACATGGGCGCGTACTTCACCCTGTCCTTGGTCGGAAAGCTGGACAAGGAATAATGCCGTGGCGGGGAGTCTGTTCGAGCGATTGACCCATGGCGAGGCGGGGGGACGCATGGATGAGGACGAGTCGATCCGCCTCCATCTCCTGCGCATGCTGACTACGCGTCAAGGCGCGGTCCAGGCGCTGCCGGACTACGGACTCCCCGACCTCAACGACCTGAGCCTGTCCCGGGCCGAGGTTGTCCGGCAATGCTGCCTGGCCATCGAGAAGTGCATCGCCAAGTTCGAACCGAGGCTTCGCGGCGCGACGGTTGCGCATGTATCCATCGATGAAGGTCAGTTCAATATGGGCTTTCGCATTGAGGCCATGCGGGAGGATTCAGACGGGACGCAGGTCCCGTGGCGTTGGTCTGTAGTCATGGACGGGGATCAGGTCAGGGGGGCGGCGTGAACACCTTCAATCGCTATTATCTGGATGAGCTCGTCTCGTTGCGGGAACTCGGCCGCGAGTATTCCAGAAACAACCCCTCACTGGCCCCCTTTTTCGATACGCCCCGGCGCGATCCGGACGTGGAGCGGATTCTGGAGGGGGTGGCATTTCTTTGCGGACGTCTTCGCCAAAAGTTGGACGATGAATTGCCCGAAATCACGCACGCCCTGTTCAGCCTGCTGTGGCCCAACTATCTGCGCACCATCCCGTCCTGCAGCATCGTCCGCTACCGTCCTGCTCCCAATCTCACCTGGGCCGTGACCGTCCCTCGCGGGACCACGGTGGAGTCCGTGGAGGTGGAAGGCACCAAGTGCCGTTTCCGCACGGTCTACGAAACCCAGATTCTGCCCATCCGACTCGAGGACCAGACCATTTTCGAGCACGACGGGCAGATTGTTCTCGCCATGCGGTTCGGCCTCATCGGCGCCACCCTGGAGAATATTCCTCTTTCCAGGCTGCGCCTTTTTTTCACGGGGGAACCGGCCATCGCACATTCCCTCTACTATACCATGACGCGCGGAGTGCGGGAGATTCGGTTCCTGTTGCGGGGAGAACAGGGACTTTTTGCGCCCGTTCGTGTTCTGTCCTCCGGCATGGTGCGCCCAATCGGCTTCAGCGAGGACGAGGGGCTGTATCCGTACCCTGCCAACACGTTTCCCGGATACCGTATCATTCAGGAATACTTCTGCTTTAGCGAGAAATTCCTGTTTACTGAAATATCGGGCCTCGACGTCTGCGTCGCGGCCGCAGGAGAGGCCGCTGCTGGCGCCGCGGAATTTGTGCTGCATTTCGTGCTGACGGAGTTCCCTGAGCAGTACGAATCCTGGAGGCGGGAGAACATTCAGCTGTTCTGCACGCCCGTTGTCAATCTCTTCTCCATGGACTCCACTCCGCTGACAGTAGATCGCCGCCAGGCCGAATACCGCATCGTTCCCGATCCGAGACTTCCGGACCATTATGCCGTGTACAGCGTCGAGCGGGTGCGGAGTTGGGGAGGGGATGGCAAGCTCCGGCGAGAGTACAGGCCCTTCGAGTCCTTCGAGCACGGAAGCGGCCAGAATGTCGACGCGGCCTACTACCGTCTCCGCCTCAAACCCTCCCTCAACGACGAGAGCACGGAGACCTATATTTCCGTCGTTCATTCCCAGGCTTCGTCGTCCGCGCACGGCGAGGAGATTCTCTCCCTGGAACTCACGTGCACGAACCGCCTCCTCCCGGTTCGCCTGTCCGTGGGCGACATCAACACGCATGCCGACGACACGCCGGACAGCGTGACTCTCGGCAACATCACCCCCGTCACGCCGCCCTACACGCCTCCCCTGGATGGAGATCTGCTCTGGCGGCTCATTTCCAACATGTCCCTCAACTATCTGCCCCTGAGCAACGTGCACGCGATGCGGGCGCTCCTCGCGAGCTACGACTTCCGCGCGCTCCATGACCGTCACAGGGCGCGGGTCCTGGACAAGACGTTGGGAGGTATGACGGGCATCGCCTCGGAGGAGACGGATCGGATTTACCGGGGGCTTCCCGTGCGCGGGTCGGTCACGCGACTTGTGCTGGATCGCGGCGGATTCAGCAGCGAGGGGGAAATGTATCTTTTCGCATCGGTCATCAACGAGTTTCTGGCCCTGTACGCGACGGTCAACAGCTTCCATCAGCTTGTGGTTGTCGATGCGAGGAGGGGTGAGGAATACCAGTGGCCGGCCAGGCTGGGGAGGACGCTGATCCCGTGAGCCTCCCCCGGAAATCCGAAGCATGCGGCGTGTCTGAAGCGCTGGCGTGCATCTCAGGAGGCTACGCCTTTTCGCGGGCGGTGGAGCATGTGCTGCGCGTCGGCGGAAAGGGGCGTCGGGTGGAGGATTGGCTGCGCTTCAAGGTCAATCCCAATCTGTCCTTTCCGCCGGGCGACATCCGCGGCGTGGAGCGCGTCGACGACGAGAGCGGAGAGGGGCGCGTCTGGTTCGTGCTCAACCTGATGGGGCTGCACGGGGCCGCCTCCCCGCTCCCGGCTTATTTCACCGAACACGTGGCCCAGCATCAGGATGAGCCTGACGCTCTCCGCGACTTTCTGGACGTCATCAACCATCATCTCATTTCAATTTTTTACGGAATCTGGAACAAGTACCGATACTACCTTCAATTCCGCGACCACGGGACGGACATCAATTCCAGACGGTTCTTCAGCTTCATCGGCCTGGGCCACAAGGAACTGCAGGGCACCAGCGGCCTGCGCCGCGAACGCCTGCTGTCGTACATGGGCCTCATCGCCTTCAGCGGCGAGGCGTCCGGCTCCCTTGAGAGTATTCTGCGCCACTATTTCGGACACGCCTTCGTCCACATCATCCCATGCATCCGACGTCAGGTGCCAATCCCCGCGGATCAGCAGTGTGCCCTGGGGGTGGTCAACTGCAGGCTGTCCAAGGACTTTCTGCTTGGCGGCGAGGTTCTCGACCAGACCGGAAAGTTTCGGGTGCTTTTCGACGTTCTTTCCTGGAAGCGTTTCACGGACTTTCTTCCTGGAGGCAGCCTGTTTTCGGAATTGCGGATTCTCGTACGGTTCGTGCTGCGTTCGCGCCTCGGCTTTGATGTGGAGCTGAGGCTCAACCCTGCGGAGATCCCGGCGTTCACCGTCGGCAAGACCAGCCCCTGCCGACTCGGATGGACGACATGGGCGGGGGAAGGCGGGGATGGCGTCATAATTCTTGAAACAGACAGCAGATACGTGGATTAGCCAATGATTGCGATGAATTTGTCTTCGCTCGTCACTGCCCTGGACGATACCTGCCGCCAGGCGCTGGAGGAGGCAGCCGGAGCCTGTGTGAGCAGGGGCGGCTGCGAGATAGGCATCGAGGACTTCGTGGAGAGGCTGTTGCCGACGTGTGAGATGCGGGACATTCTCACACAGTTCGAGCGCAACCCGGAGGAGATGCGCCGACTTCTGGCCGCGGCGAAACGGCAGGAGAAATCTGCGTCCCGTCCCGTGATCTCGCCGCTGCTCATAGGATTCCTGCAGGAGGCCTACCTGCTTGCGAGCCTGGAGCTCCGCCAGGAGAAAGTGGGTGTCGGAGAGCTGGTGCTGGCCATGCTGCTCAATCCCGCCCGCTATGGAGTCATGCCGTTTTACCAGGAGCTCGGAAAGATTCCTGCCGATGCCCTGCGCCGTCTTCTGCTGGGGCTGCAGGAAGGGCGGTGCGCATCCTCCGGGGGCGCGGTGCATGCCGGACAGCCGGGGCTCCTCGACAGATACGCCACGGACTTCACCGCCGCCGCCAGGGCCGGCCGTATTGACCAGGTTTTCGCGCGGGGAGCGGAAATCCGTCAGATGGTGGATATTCTGACGCGTCGCCGCAAGAACAACGCCATTCTCGTGGGTGATCCGGGCGTGGGCAAAACAGCCGTGGTGGAGGGCCTGGCCCTGCGCGTGGTTGAGGGGCTGGTGCCGAACGCCCTCAAGGGCGTGCGCATCGTGGGGCTGGACATGGGACTGCTGCAGGCCGGAGCCAGCGTCAAGGGGGAATTCGAAAAGCGTCTTAAGGGCGTCATCGACGAGGTCAAAGCTTCGCCCGTACCGACGATCCTTTTCATCGACGAGGCGCACACCCTAGTGGGCGCGGGCAATACCCCAGGGGCGGGTGACGGGGCAAATCTCCTGAAACCGGCCCTGGCGAGGGGCGAGATGCGGACCATCGCGGCCACTACCTGGAGCGAATACAAGAAATATTTCGAGAAGGATGCGGCCCTGGCCCGTCGTTTCCAGATGGTCAAGCTTGACGAGCCGTCTCTGGAGGAAACGGTGACCATCCTGCGGGGCATCGTCCCGCATTACGAGAAGACCCATAATGTCTACATCCGCGATGACGCGGTCCTGTGCACGGCGGAACTTTCCTGCCGGTACATCAATGGCCGCCAGTTGCCCGACAAGGCCATTGACGTCCTGGACACGGCCTGCGCCCGAGTGCGGGTGAACCTGGGGGCCAAGCCTGCCGCTCTCGAAGCCATGGAAGAGGAACTGGCCGCGGTACGCAGGGAACTCGACGCGCTGGAGCGGGATCGCGAGACCTGCAGCCTGGGCGACTCCGATCCGTCAGGCGTCGAAAGGCATGAGGCCCTGTGCGGACACTTCGACAAACTTTCCCGGGACATGGAGACTCTTGCCGGACGTTGGCGCAGAGAAAGGGACCTGGTCGAGGCCATCCTGGAGTTTCGGAATCGGGAAGGTGAACGGGACGAGACAACAACGAGGCAGCTGCTGGCGGACCTGCGTGCAGCGCAGGTCGAGCGGCCCCTCGTCTTTCACGAAGTCACGCCCGACCTGGTGCGCGGCATCGTTTCCGAGTGGACGGGCATCCCCGTGTCCAAGCTGGGCGGCAACGGATCCGGCGTGCTCGGCAGTCTGGGGCCCGATCTGCGCCGAAGGGTCCGCGGTCAGGATCATGCGCTGGAGACCATCGAACGCGCGGTGCTTGCTGCCCAGGTCGGGCTGAACAGCGCTTCGAAGCCCACGGGTATTTTTTTGCTTGTGGGCCCCTCGGGGGTCGGCAAAACCGAGACGGCCCTGGCCGTTGCGGACGCGCTGTTCGGGGGTGAGCGCATGCTTGTGTGCATCAATATGTCGGAATTTCAGGAAAAGCATACGGTTTCGCGACTCATTGGGGCGCCTCCGGGTTACGTAGGCTTTGGCGAAGGCGGTCGGCTGACCGAGGCCGTTCGCAGGCAGCCATACAGCGCCGTCCTCTTCGACGAGGTGGAAAAGGCGCATCCCGAGGTGCTGAACCTCTTTTACCAGATTTTCGACAAGGGCGTTCTCGCCGATGGCGAGGGACGGGAAGTGGATTTCCGCAACTGCGTCATCTTCATGACCTCGAATATCGGCGGCGACATTGTTTCCGCCCTGTGCGAGGGGGATGAAATTCCCGATCCCGAGGTGCTGAAGGGCGCCCTGCGCCCGGCCCTGCTCCGGCATTTCCCGCCAGCCCTGCTCGGACGCATGACCGTCGTGCCATTCACGACCATCCGCGGCGAGACCCTGCAGGAACTCGTGGAGATGAAGTTGGCCAGAGTGGGGGCGCGCCTGTCCGGCAGACATCGGCTCCGCCTGTGCTGGGAAGAAGACGTCATATCCTCCATCATGACGAGTTGCACTGCGGTGGAGACCGGAGCGCGCAACATCGACCACATTATCGGCTCCTCACTGTTGCCGGGCATCGCGACCGCTCTCCTTGGCGCTCTGGACGGCGGCGGGAAGGCGTGCGGAGAACTTCGCGTGGGGCTGAACCGGGCTGACGGAACCTTCACCTTCATCCTGGGGACGCTGTCATGACCGAGGTTCGGGCCCTCAAGGAATGGATGGGGCGTTTGCGGGCCTGTTTCGGGGCCACGGCCGTGGCGCAGTGTCTGGCCAGGGCCGTGGCCGGGATGTCCGGGACGAGGGCCTGTGCGGTGGGCGTCTTTCTTCTGGACCAGGGCGGGGGGGCGTTGCTTCTTGAGGGACGTCATCCCTGCGGCGCAGATGCGCTGGCCGAACCGGCTGCCGTTCCCGCCTGGGAACTGGACGACCCCTTGGCCTTCAGCGTTCACGGCGGCAAGCCCTGTCGTGTCGGGTCTGAATTGTACGCAGGGCTGCCCGCATCCTTGGAGGCGCTCTGCCCAGACTTGGCAGGGGATATCCGCAGCGCGGCCGTTGAGCCTTTAGTGGCTCCGGGGGATGTCGTCATGGGGGGGGTCGTGCTGGCTTCCCGAGGCCGGCCGGCCGTCGTCTCCGAACATGTTCGGATCGTGCTCGACTATGCGGCGGCAATTCTGGACGGGGCTGTGTTCAAGTCGCGGCATCGTCCCCTCGTGGACGGGCTGAGCCAGGATTGCGTCCGTTTCGAGCGCGAAGCCAGGGATGCCCGAGAGCGGCCTGAGAACATCATCGTCGGCACGAGCGAGTCCATTGAGGCCATCCGGTCGATGGTCGTAAATATCTCGGCCAGCGACGTGCCGGTTCTCATCACCGGAGAGACGGGTACGGGCAAGGAGGTCGTGGCCACGGCGATCCACAACGCAAGCTCCCGCCGTCACGGTCCCTTTGTGCAGATCAACTGCGCGGCCCTACCGTCCAATCTTCTGGAGAGCGAACTGTTCGGACACCGCAAGGGTGCTTTCAGCGGGGCTGAAGCCGAACATCAGGGGCTGTTGCGCAGCGCCAACGGAGGCACGGTCCTGCTCGACGAGATAGGAGACATGCCGCCAGAGATGCAGGCCAAGCTGCTTCGGACGCTTCAGGAGCACACCGTGCGTCCGGTGGGCGATGTTCGCTCGCATGCCGTCAACATCCGTATCCTTGCTGCTACCAACATGGACATGCGCGCGGCCGTGGAAGAGGGAATGTTTCGCCGTGACCTGTATCATCGCCTGGCGCTCGTTCATTTGAAGCTTCCACCCCTTCGGGAGCGCCTCGAAGACCTACCGGTTCTGGCCCGGCATCATCTGGCGCACTTGGCTGTCCGCTACCGCCGGCCCGGCCTGCGCATCGCTCCCGAGGCCTGGGCCGCGTTGTCCTCGCTTCCGTACATGGGAAACGTCCGCGAATTTTTTTCCATGCTCGAAAGGGCGGTCATCCTGACGGGCAAGGAATCCGCGGCGCTTTCCTCCCGGGATCTTCTGG
Organism: Desulfomicrobium escambiense DSM 10707; assembly: GCF_000428825.1. Classification (NCBI taxonomy): domain Bacteria; kingdom Pseudomonadati; phylum Thermodesulfobacteriota; class Desulfovibrionia; order Desulfovibrionales; family Desulfomicrobiaceae; genus Desulfomicrobium; species Desulfomicrobium escambiense. The sequence continues at coordinate 98,371 of NZ_AUAR01000005.1, forward strand.
AGGGCGAGTCTGAGCGGAAGTACGGGGCATTGAAGCTGAACGATCTCGTGAGAACATATGAATCCTCAGTAATCCTCGAAGTCATGAAATTCTACGACAACCGAACAAGGGAGGCCGCCAGCGCGCTCGGCGTCCCCATAAGGACGCTGAATCACAAATTGAGCCGGATCGGCGGAACGCAGGTTTCAATGGCCGGATTATCGGACGACAGCCACTGCAGGAGCCGACGTGGAACTCATGTTTGAAGTCATCAGCAGACAGAAATTTTCGACCGGCTTCTCCGTTACCCATGTTTTCAGCGAAGCTGGCGGCTTCATCGGGCGGTCCGGTGAATGCGAGTGGATTCTCCCTGACAAGGGGAAGCGCATCTCGCGCAAGCACGCCGCCATCAGTTGCGACGGGAACTCGTTTTTCATTGAGGACGTTAGCCGTAACGGAATCCACATCGAGCCAGGCAGGACCGCACTGGAGAGGGGAGCGCAGCACAAGGTCGAACACGGCGACAGCTATACGATCGGCATCTACACCATCCAGGCGCGCCTGCTGCGTCGGCCCGATGCGTACATCCCTCCCCGAACCGGCGAGGACTGGCTGGTCACTGCCGACAACGTGCTGTCCACGGACCCTCTTGCAGCCATGGACCAGCAGGAGGATTTCGAGGCCAAGCGGCGTCTGGGGTATTATGATGACCTGCTTGGCGAAACCGTGCCCGGCAAGATCGATGCGCCCTCGGACCACAACAGCGCCGCCACGGACTGCCTGCCTCGCGTCTCCATGACTCCGCAGTCCAAGAGCTTCGATCTGCCTGAGGACTGGGACAGCGATGACAATGAACTCTTGTTTCCGGAGGCCGGCCCTTTGGAGGCGATCCCGAGTCCTCCAATTTCCGGGGAGCGTCCTGCGTTTGAGGCGGAGGAGCGCCTTCAGGTTTCCGAGATGGAGGCCTTTTTCAAGGCCTTGGGGTATTCGCGTGCTCCAGATTCATCCGAAGAGCGCGAGCGGATATTTTGCCAAGCTGCTGAAATCGTGATCGCTGCGGTGGATGGCTTGCACCACTGCCTGCGCAATCAGGCGGAATGCAAGAATGATCTGCGTCTTCCCGTGACCACGATGCGCCTGGCCGGCAACAATCCCCTGAAATTCACCCCCACCCCCGGGGTGGCTCTCGAGCAGCTTCTCGGCCCGGCGCGCGAGGGCATGATGCCGGCAGGGGAAGCCATGCGCGCAGGGTTCAGCGACCTGCACGGCCATCATCTGGGGATTTTGACGGGCGCCAGAGCCTCCATCCGGGCGGTGCTCGAAAAGATATCGCCAGCGGCGATCGAGGTCCGGCTTGATGGGAACGGAACGGCGAATTTTTTGCGCACCGCCAGGCTATGGCACCTTTTCCGGAAAACGCATCAGGCGCTTCTGGATGACCATGAGGGATTCGCGGCGTTTTTTCTTCATGATTTCGCCCGCGCGTACGAGTTGCAGGCCCGGACCCTCGGGGCATTGCCGGGGCGGTCCGCCTTCAAAGGAGACTCATGATGCGTTTGTTTCTTCATGCATTCATGTCGGTCGTGCTGATTTCGTTGGGTTCGCTGTGCGGCTGCGCCAAACCGAGCATAGATCTGGCGGTGGCGAGCCAGTCCAATGTCAATCCTGACCATACCGGCCGGCCATCTCCGGTCATCGTCAAGATTTATGAGATGCGTTCGGATCTGGCTTTCAGCCAATCGGATTTCGGGCCCCTTTTTGAATCCCCGGTGCAGGTTCTGGGCGCCGATCTTCTCGCGGCGGACGAACGGCTGCTCGTCCCAGGAGAGGCACTGCGGATAACGTATGAGCCGGTCCTGGGGACGAGGTTCATGGGCGTCCTGGCCGGTTTCAGGCAGATGGACCGGGCCACGTGGAAAGCTGTCGTGCCCGTAGACTGCGAAGCGTCGAACACAGTGGGGATCGAGCTTTGCGACGTGACGGTTTCTCTCATTGCCGACGACGATGTCTCGAACTGGGATCCTGTGGAGGCGGTGAGGAATTTTCACAACCCCACGGGTGAACCCTCTCCCGCGGGCGAGGAGGTGGAGCGGGCGGCCCCGCCATTGGTGCAGCAGGGGCCGAAAGACGCGAAGCGTAGCATCCTTCCGTCGAAGCAGCTGAAAGAGAGATAGGAGACAGGAGATCGCGATGCTTCCCGAGAAGATTTTCTGGTTTGAGGGCATGGCCGTGGGGCCGCAACATTTTCAGCAGCAGGACCGCTACGTGGACTCCCAGGTACGCATGAGGACCCTGGCCCATGTGCATCATGGTTGGGGCTTCATGGAATTCTCCATCGACGAGCAGTATCTCCCTCTGGGCAAAGTTGTGCTGAATCGTGCCAGGGGCTTTCTGCCGGACGGCACGTTGTTCGAGGTGGGGCAGGGTCGGGAGGTCCTCTCGTTGGATATACCCCCCGGAATCACCAACCGTCGGGTCGCGATCGCCCTGCCTCTGTCGCCGGAGGGGGCTTCGGAGGTGCGACAGGACGGACTCCACGGCATTTCGACCCCCTATGTCGCTCACAGAATCCTTATCCGGGACAGTGTGGCCGGCAGCCGCAAGGAGGTCGAAGCGACCTGCTGCCGGCTGGATCTGCGGCTCATGCTCGAGGAGGAGACCGAGGTCAAAGGGTTCATCAGCATGCCCGTGGTGCAGATTCTGGAGTGCAAACCCGACAGGACGATTCTTTTGGACAAGGACTTCATGCCGACTTTCCTGCACCTTTCGGCGTCACACGCGTTGTCGGGCTATCTGAGGGAAATAGTCGGCCTTCTTTCCCATCGCGGGGACCAACTAGCCATGAGGGTCAGCAGCGCGGGACAGACGGGCACGGCCGAAGCGGCGGATTTCTGGCTTTTGCAGTGCATCAACCGCGCGGAACCTGTCTTTCGTCATCTCGGGAACACCGCCTGCGTGCATCCCGAAGAGTTTTACGTCCACCTCCTGGGCCTTGTGGGCGAGCTGTCGACGTTTGCCGAGTCCGGCAAGCGTCCGGCCGAGCTCGCGCCCTACGACCACAGCGCTCAGGACGCCGTGTTCGAGGGTCTGATGAGTCACGCCCGACAGGCCTTGAGCATGGTCCTGGAGCAGCACGCCGTGGAGTTGCCGTTGCAGCAGCGCAAATATGGCATCCTCGTCTCGCCCATCCACGACCGCAACCTCCTCGCCACGGCGACCTTCGTTCTGGCCGTTCGCGCGGACGTCGACTCCGAGACCCTGCGCACCACCATCCCGAGGCAGCTCAAGATCAGCTCCGTGGAGCGCATCCGCGACATGGTCCGGCTGCAACTGCCCGGCATCAAGGTCCGCGTTCTGCCCGTGGCTCCTCGTCAGATACCTTTTCACGCCGGCAAGACCTACTTCAAACTGGAGATATCCTCAGAGGAGCTGGCCCAGCTCGAACTCTCGGGAGGTTTCGCCCTTCACGTCTCCGGGACATTTCCAGGCATCCAGCTGCAATTTTGGGCCATCAAGGAGTAACGCATGCAGGTCGATGACAACGACAAGACGTATTTTGAAGGACAGGAACCGCCAACGGCAGAGTCTCTGTCGCCCGGAGAGGCCGTCCACGTCATTCCGGGCAAAGGTCTCCGGTCCGCGGTGTACGTCGCCCAACAGGTCTCTCTGGACGACTACACTCCGGGCCTCAATCCGTTGGTCAATTGCGCGTCGCATCTGCTGCTTGAAATGGTCTACCTGCGGACGCCCGGCGCCGAGGGCCTGGATCCCAAGGGAGGGGTGCGCCGGGGAGGCGGACAGGGACTGGAAGACCTGCGCCGGCGCCTCGAGGCGGAGATACGCGGTTTCGAAAACATTGCACTGGGATGCGAGATCGACCACGCCCAAGTGCTCGCCGCCAAATACGTCCTGTGCTCGGCCCTTGACGAGAGCGTGAGCACCTCTCCTCTGGGTGCGGGGGGGGACTGGTCGAACCAGGCGCTTCTCGCCACTTTTCACAACGAGACGTGGGGCGGGGAGAAATTCTTCCAGATCACCGAAAGATGCATGCAGCAGCCGGCAAGGAATCTCTATCTGCTTGAGCTCATATATCTTTTGTTGAGTCTCGGTTTCGAGGGACGGTACAAGCTTCAGTCCAGGGGGTCCATCGAATTGGAACTGCTGCGGGAACGGATATACAGGCAGGTCAGGATGTTGCGAGGGGAGCCTGGACAGGATTTATGCAAAAAACTGCCTGAAGGAAAATACAGGAACAAAATATACACGTACGTTCCCATTTCCGTGCTGATCACGCTTGTGATGTCCTGTCTTGCCGTTTCGTATCTGGGGTTTGCGCACGTCCTCGCGAACCGGGCCGAGCCGATTCTGCAGCAGTTCGCCGTTCATGCCGACAAGAACGGGGGCGTTGCGCAATGATCCGCCGTTTTCTTCACGCCCTGCGCGAAGCGTTGGGGACATCTTGGGTGCAGGGGCTGCTTCTCGCCGTGCTCCTGCTGCTGGTCCTGTGGACTCTTGGCCCCCTGGTGGCGGTGGCGGGACACGTCGTGTTCGAGAGCGTCACGGCCAGACTTGTCGGCAGCCTCGCCATCGTGTTCATGTGGGGGCTTCTGGTGGCGGTTATGTCCTCAAGGCAAAAGAGACGCGAGGCCGTGAATCCGGAGATCGCGGCCCGGAAGGATCGGGATGCCGTCGCGCGCGGCAGGTTTCGCGAGGAACTGGAGCATATTCGGCATGTCCTCAAGTCCGCCATCAGAATCGTCACGACCTCGAATTTCTACGGGCCGACAAGCCGTTCGCGTTATGCCTTGCCGTGGTATCTGGTCCTCGGTCCCGCGAACTGCGGGAAGACCTCTCTGCTCCTCAATTCCGGGTTGCAGTTTCCTCTGAACGAGCAGGCGGACAGACACCTCTACAAGGTCAAGGGGACCGACAGAGCCGAGATTCTTTTCGCCAACCAGGCTGTTTTCATCGACACTCCCGGGGCCTACGCAGAAGGCGCCCCCGAATCCGAAGCGCATGGTTTGTGGACGGCTTTTCTGCGCCGTCTGTTCCGGGTCCGGCCGGCAAAGGCGCTGAACGGTGTCGTGGTCTGCGTCAGCATGAGGGAGATGCTCGACGGTGATTCCTCGCGTCGGGAACATCTGGCCAGGACGGTTCGCGCACGCCTGAGCGAGGTGCTGAAGCATCTGAGGTCCTATGTTCCGGTATACCTCGTATTCACCAAATGCGATGCGGTTCCCGGGTTTGCCCAGTTTTTTTCGCATCTGTCCCGGAGCGAGCGCGAGCAGATTTTCGGATGTCTCGCGGGCACCACGGCCTTGGCGGGCGACGGGACGCGCAACGAACTCAGGGCATTGATACAGACTCTTAACGCGCAGATCATCACCAAAATTCACCAGGAGAGAGATTCCCTCGCCCGTGCCGCCATGTTTCGGTTTCCGCAGGAGTTGGCGGCGCTTGCGCCCCGGATTCAGGACTTTGTCTTCGAGGCGTTCGGTCCTTCCCGCTATCACCGGCCGGTACTGTTCCGCGGCTTCTTTTTTTCCAGCGCGCTGTCCTCGTCGGACATCATGGGCGGAGCGGCCCTTGGCGGGGAGTTGAGCTATCAGAGCGGTTTCCAGGCGTCGCTTGGCGATTATGCCAGGGGCTTTTTCCTGCTGCGGCTGTTCGAAAATTTCATCATTCCCGAGGCCGGACTGGCGGACGTCGACCGGGATCGTATCTGGCTGCTTCGCCTTCGCCGTTTCGGCCTGCAGCTGATGGCGGGCCTGCTGCTTGTGGGCGGTGTGTCCCTGCTGGCCCTGAGCTTCAGGGAGAATTTCAACCGCATGGCCGTGTTGGAGACCATTGCGCGGAATTACGAGCAGAAGCGCCAGGGGCATCTGCAGGCCGCGGACGCCGTGGAGATGCTGCCGGAACTTGCGCTTCTGGAGCAGGCTTTGACGGTTTTTTGCCGCGGTTCGGACCCGCCTCTGACACGGGGGCTGGGATTGTACCAGGGCGCTTCGTTCGAGGACGCATCCAGACGGGCTTATCTGGGCGCCTTGAACACGCGTTTTCTGCCGCTTGTGCGTCAGGCCGCAGTGACCGCCGTTGCGAGTTCCCTCGGCGACTTGGGGCCCTTGAAGACGGCCTTGAGAGCCTATCTCATGTTGTGTCAGCCTGCAAAGCTGAACGAAACGTTCTTGATGGCTTGGCTGGAGCGGCAGTGGTCTGCATCATATTCCGGACGGGCCGACGTCCAGCGGGCGCTCATGCGTCACATGGCGTATCTCATTGACCACGGCATTTCTCCCGTGCTCCCGGATGAGCGCCTTTTGGCCAAGGCCAGAGAGTCCATGTTGAAGACGCCCCTGTCGCAACTCGCGTACCAGCAGATGAAGGACGAGGCCGCCGACGGCGACCACACCGCGTTCACCTTCCGCGGTGCTCTTGGCGGACTTGTGTCGCCATTCTCGGGAGATACGCATCCAATCCCCCATCTGTACACGGCTGCGGGCTTTCAGGAGTACGTCGTCCAGCGTTGCCCGCAAATCATTCAGGGCTTGGGCGAGGACAACTGGATGTTCGGCCCCAATCCCCCTCTGTTCAGCTCCCTCGATATGGACAAGATCGCCAAAGATGTGCGGGTCATGTATTTCCGCGATTATATCCGCCATTGGGGCCAGGCCTTGGACGCACTTGGCGTCGTCAGACCGGGGAACATGGCCGGCGCCGCCGCCCTGGCGGAGCAGCTTTCCGCCGGTGTCTCGCCTGTGGTTCTTCTTCTGCGGGAACTGCGCAAGAACATTGCGTTCACTCTCGAAGAACAGGAGTCGGGAGGTCTGGAAGTCGCCGTCGAGGAGCAGGCTGCCAGGAAAGGTATGCAGAAGCTGACGGGCGTGGCCGGAGCGAAACTCGCCAGGGCGGCGACGGAAACGGCCATCGATGCCGTTGCCCTGGCCCATGCTAAAGCCACCCGGGAGGCATTGAAAGACGCTCAGATGGTCAGAACGTCCTTCAAGTCCCTGGACGGCTTACTCGATGCGGAAGGCATGCCGACGCAGACCCTCAAGGAGGTCCATGACGGCATGGCTCGCGCGGGTGATTTCTTCCGCAGGATTCGCGAGAGCGACGACAGGGGACGCAAGGTTCTGGAAGCTCTGGAGGGTGTTGCCGACGAGCGGGATGAAACGTTGCGCCAGGTCGCCCGCGCTACGGAAAAGCTTCCAGCGCCTGTCCGCCAATGGTATGAGGCCGTGCTCCATGGCGGCCTGGGGGACATGTTTGCCATTGGCGCGTCAGCCATTGACGCGGCCTATCGGGCGACTGTCCTCAATGAGTACAACGTCAATCTCAGGTCGCGCTATCCCTTCGACATGGACAGCGAAAGCGACGCGAGCCTCGCGGATTTTGCCAATTTTTTCCGGAAAAACGGGGTGCTCGATTCGTTTTATGACACGTACGTCAGACCTTTTGTGGGCGACAACGGCGGGCTGCGTCCCATCATGGGCCGGACCCTTCCCATTTCGGTCGAGGCCATCAGGCGCTTGAATTTCGCAGAGAGGGTGCAGGAAGCCTTTTTCGTTTCGGACAAGGATCTGGGAGTACACTTTCTCATGGAGCCCTACGCCCTCGACGTCACGCTCAAGCAGGCCGACCTGAGTCATGGGGACAAGGCGCTGAGCTACTGGCATGGGCCCGTGCAGGGTGGGAGTTTTTCCTGGCCGCTCGGCGAGGGACGTCCTTCCGAGGCTTCCTTCGCCATATCCGATATCCATGAAGTCAAGGCGCATAGAGTCATGCGCGGGGACTGGGCGTTATTTCGCCTCCTGCGGCGGGGAAAGATCAGTCAGTTGGCGGAAAATCGTTGCCTAGTCGAGTTGCGCGAAAACGGCAAGTGGGCCCAGTTCCTCATCCAGTTTCGAAACAAGGCCAATCCGTTCGATCCCGAGACATGCACCTTTTCGCTGCCGGAGTCGCTGCTTTGAATTGCCGAGGTGGCATGCGCATAGGCGGGAGGGGTGAGGGGTGGCTGGGCTTAATCCTGGCGTGCCTGGTCTTGCTCGGCATGGGGTGCTCGTGGAAAGGGCGCAGAGGTCTCGATGGGGTCGGGCCTGTCTCCTCAATGGTTGTTTCGATGCGCAGCGAGGTGCTGGTCTTCCCCCCGATGTCCAGCCTCCCGTATCCGCACCCCTCCTGGGAGCCTGAGGCGCAGAGGAAGCCCCGCGGGCCTGTGCTCCGTTGGGATGCTGAGGGCGAATCAGGAGTGATCGTTTCGAAAGAGTTCGTGTCCCGATGGCTCCCGACAGACGAGACGGGCACCATGCGGCGGGCCATGCATTTGCCGATCGCGGCCAAGGGGCCGCCGCTGCCAATGATGAACCGGATGCGCAGGAATATGCCCACGATACGCAAGGTTTTCATGAGTTACGCTCTTCCTCCGGAACTGGCATTCCTGCCGATGATCGAAAGCCGTTTCGAGTCATGGGCGGTGTCTCCGGCGGGTGCGGCCGGGTTGTGGCAGCTCATGCCAGAAGTGGCGCGACGTTTCGGACTCAGGGTTTCCGACGGTGAGGATGAGCGGTTCGACGTGCACAGAGCAACGGAGGCCGCAGCGGCATATCTGGTCGAACTGCATCGTCTCTTCCGTGACTGGCCCTTGGCGCTGGCCGCTTATAATTGCGGCGAGGGCGCCATGGCTCGGGCGTTGGAGCGCACGGGTGCGGGCACGCTCTCGGAATTGACCGCCGTCTGCCGCGAAAATCGTGATTTTCGTGGTCTGCTGCCCGGTGAAACGCTTGATTTCGTCCCGAGGTTCGTTGGTGCGTTGCACGTCATGTCCGGAGTGGAGGGTTTCGAGGAATTGATGCGTTCAAAGGCCAGCGGCGGGCGGGAGGGTGTCCCGAACGAATCCTTCCCGGATGTTGCGCAGGTCGGTCCACATCACGACGGAGAAGCGATGCGGAGGGGCGGCGCCATCCTTGAGTGTGAGTTGCGATGACGCGGAGGGCTTCATGATGCCGGCTTCACGGGGGGGCGTCGTTACGGTGGAATCCTGGGGGGTCACCAGGCAGGGCGTTGCCCGCGCGGAGAACCAAGATGCGTTTCTGAACTGGCCCGAGCGTCTTCTCTGGAGCGTGGCGGACGGAGTTGGGGGCGTATGCCAGGGCCGGGAAGCGAGCCAGCTTCTGGTGAGGAATCTCATGCGGACGCCCGCGCCGTCGTCTCTCGACGCGCACATCGGCAATGTCAGGCATCTTCTGCAACGATCCAACCGTGAAATGCGCCAGGGCGCCAATGGATTCTCGGCCAGCACGATCGTGGTTCTGCTGATTCATCGTGACCGTGCCGCCTGCCTCTGGTCGGGAGATAGCCGCTGTTACTTGCGGCGCGGCAATGTTCTGTACCAGTGCACGCGAGATCATACCGTGCGGCAACGCACGATCGATCGCAAGGAACTCACGGTTCACGAAGCGGGGCGCATGGTGCGTGGCAATGTCGTGACCAACGCAGTGGGTATCTGGGATGTCCTGAGGCTGGACTCGGCATCTTTTTCCCTGCTCCGGGGGGACAGGTTTCTGCTTTGCTCGGACGGCCTTTCGAACTGTATTTCCCCGGAAGTACTGTCCGCCCATCTTGGCAGGCCAAGGGCCAGGGATGCCGCCTTGGGCATAGTCGATGCTCTGCATGGGTGCGGGCATCCCGACGACGCCACCGTGGTTACGGTCTTCCTTTCCGGAGGCTGACCATGACGAGGAAAAGACGGCATCGGTCCAGGGCTTTCGAGAGTCCTTCCTGTCAGGCGCTGCCGGCTTCGACCGGGGTGTCGGCCGTTGGCGGCGACAGGTTTGTCCTGCGGTCCCGGCTCGGCACGGGAGGCATATGCGAGGTTTTCTCCGCAATTGATCTGCGGCGGGTTGAATGCGGTGATTCCCGGCCCGTGGTGGCCGTCAAGAGACTTCTGCCCGAGGTCATTCAGAACCGTCAGGCTCAGGCGACCCTGGCCGCGGAGTACTTCACCTTGCGTCATCTCGTGCATCCTGGGGTTGTGCGCGTTTTCGATCTGCACCGCGAAGGATGGGGACTGTGCTTCAGCATGGAACTGCTGGAGGGGGCCTCTGCCCATGCGGCGCTCGGGAGCCATCCGGCCGGTCTGGGCTGCGAAGGCGTCGTCTTGGGCGCCAGTATTTTTGAATCACTGGCCTATCTGCATGCCCAGGGTGTGGTTCACGGGGACGTCAAGCCCGCCAATGTGTTTCTGGAACAGGATGGAAGGACGGTCCTTCTTGATTTCAATGTCGCGCAGGTTCTGGGGCGTTCGGGGGCTACCGGCGCCAATGTGGTGCAGGGGCTGCCGGGCCGAGCGCGTGTCCCGGGCTTGAGCCTGCTGCATGCCAGTCCCGAGTGCCTGCGAGGAGCGCATCCGTGCCCGCGGGGCGATGTCTTTTCAGCCAGTTGCACTGTCTATGAGCTGATCACAGGCTTGCATCCCTTCAAGATGCTGCCCGCTAACGAGGCCGCGGCAAGGGGCCTTGAGCCAGAAAAGCCGTCTGTCTTGGCCGGAGGACAGTGGAGAGAACTCCGTAAGGGTCTTTCCTTTGCCCCCCAAGTGCGACCGACGGCGCAACGGCTCCGGGCAGTCCTTGAAGATCGCGGGTGGTTTACGGGTTTCCGAAGGATGCGTTCATCAATCTGCGGGCGATGAATTCTTTACGTGTTTTTGCGGGACACGCGTTGAATTCCGGAGGATGGTCGAGGTCGGGCCGGACGTGGAGGGCTGTTGACGTCGCTCTTTCTCCCGATGCTTCGCAATAGGGGGCGGGGACGTCGGTCGATGCTCCGCTTCATGTCCGACTGGGGGAAAATCAAAGGCGATGCGCCCTTCTTCGGGCCGGTCGGTCAGAAGAAGGGCGCACCGCGTGAGGGAAACCTTGGCAGGCCGTCCCAAAACAGCGATCTGCTGCGTCAGTGGAAAAAGCCAGCCCGCTTTGTATGCGAATGTACACTGTGCGGCCTGGCTTTTTTCACTTCATTTTTGAACGGCTTGGGAATTTTGAGTTTTTCAACAGTCAGCTAGCCGATGACTCCGGGGGAGTCGACGGCGTCGGCTTCGACAGGCGTGTTGCGCGCCTTGAGTATGAAGAGGACGAAGCAGATTGCGGCCACGGCGATGCCGATGGGGTAACCGATGTCGGAGCTCACCGCGATGGGGAATTCCGGGGCCACGCAGAGGTAGGTGGCGCATACGGCGGTCATGAAGGTGGCCGGGATCGTCGCGATCCAGTGCAGTTTGCCGTGGCGGACCAGGTACATGGCCGAGGCCCACAGGACGATGGTGGCCAGGGTCTGGTTGGCGAAGCCGAAGTAGCGCCAGATGACGTTGAAGTCAGTCTTGGTGATGATGAAGCCGACCACGAACAGGGGCACGGCGATCATCAGGCGCTTGGCGATGGACTTCTGCTCGATCTTGCCGAAGTCGGCGATGATCAGTCGGGCGGCGCGGAAGGCGGTGTCACCCGAAGTGATGGGCAGGATGATGACGCCGATGATGGCCAGGAAATCGCCGATGGGGCCCATGAGGGTGGTGGCGACCTGATCGACCACGGCGGCCGGGCCGCCGGCTGCCAGGGCGGCCTGCAGGGCGTCGGGGGTCTGGTAGAAAGTCATGCCCAGGGTGGCCCAGATCAGGGCGATGATGCCCTCGCCGATCATGGCGCCGTAGAAGATGGGGCGTCCGCACTTCTCGTCAGGCAGGCAGCGCGCCATCATGGGCGACTGGGTGGCATGGAAGCCGGAGATGGCGCCGCAGGCGATGGTGATGAACATGAGCGGCCATATCGGCAGGCCCTTGGGGTGCACGTTGGCCAGACCCACGCCGTTGGGGAAGAAGGTGTAGCCGTCGACGATGAGCATGCCGGACAGGCCGAAGGCCATGATCAGCAGGCAGACCGTGAAGAGCGGGTAGAGCCGGCCGATGATCTTGTCGATGGGCATCATGGTGGCCAGGAAGTAGTAGGCGAAGATGATGGCGGTCCAGATCACCACGGCAACGTTCTTGTCCAGGTCGAAGCCGATCTTGTTGGCCAGGAGCTTGGCCGGTCCGAGAATGAAGACCACGCCGACCAAGAGCAGCAGGATGACCGAGAAGACGTTCATGAACTGCTTGGCGAAGGCGCCCAGGTTGTAGCCCACGGCGTCGGGGATGGACTTGCCGTCGTAGCGCACGGACATCATGCCCGAGAAGTAGTCGTGCACCGCTCCGGCGAAGATGCTGCCCAGAACGATCCAGACCAGGGCGGCCGGGCCGTAGAGTGCGCCGAGGATGGGCCCGAAGATGGGGCCGAGGCCCGCGATGTTGAGCAACTGGATCATGTAGATGGTTTTGGGGTTCATCTTGACGAAGTCGACCCCGTCCTCGAGCCGGCAGGCCGGAGTGGCCCGGCATGTGTCTGCGCCGAACTGCGCCTCCACGAACTTGCCGTAGACGAAATACCCGGCGATGAGCGCCGCGCAGGCAAGAAAGAAATAGAACATGTCTCACTCCTTTGGAAAAATTGGTCGTAAGGTGGGCGGCCCCCGCATCGGGGCTGCCACGGGAGCCTGGACGACCATTACCTCAGCAGTGAATAGGCGGGCAACACCCCTCGCGCCAATTGCCGCAAATGGTGTTTGAATGTTCCGTATGGGGTGATGAACGGCTCAGATCTGCGCAGGCATGGGCAGCAGAAAATCCACCTTCGTGCCCTGTCCCGGGGCGCTGACCACCGACGGGAGATACGAGGGCCCGAAAATCTGCTCCAGGCGCTGGAAGCAGTTGCGCACCCCTATGCCTCCGGATCGGGAGTCGAGACGCGTCTTGTCGAAAAGCTTGTCCACCTGGTCCGGGACCATGCCCACGCCGTCGTCGCGCACTTCGACGTGCAGGTGTTCTTCCTTGCGGCGGATCTGGACGCTGATTTCGCCCCCGTCCTCACGGGTCAGGATGCCGTGCCGCACGCTGTTCTCAACCAGCGGCTGGATGATGAGCGGCGGGATGGGCCATGATTCGCAGCCTTCCTCCACATCGAAGTTGACCCGGACCCTTTCGCCGAAGCGGGCCTGCTCGATGGCCAGGTAGCAGCGGATCTGGTCCAGCTCTTCGGAGAGAGGAATGAACCCTTTGCTCGCGTCCAGGCTTTTGCGCAGGTAGCTGGACAAATCCTGGAGGAGGCTGCGCGCCTTTTCCGGGCTGGTCCGGCAGAAGGAGGCGATGGTGTTCAGGGAGTTGAAGAGGAAGTGCGGGTTGATCTGGGCCTGCAGGCGGCGAATTTCGGCGTGGGCCAGCATGCGCTCGGTGATCTGGATGTTTTCGAGCTCCAGCTGGGTCGAGAAGAGGTTGCCCAAACCTTTGGCCAGCTCGAACAGCATGAGGTCCAGGGTTCGGCCGGCCGTGCCGTAGAACTTGAGGGTGCCCACGACGTTGCCGCCCTTGTGCAGGGGGATGATGACGGCGGAGGCGAAGGGGCAGCCAGGATGGGCGCAGCCGATGTTGTCCTTGTGGCTGACGTACATGGGTTCGCCGGTTTCGAGCACTTCCCGCGTGGCGCTGGTGACCACCGGACGCCCGGCGAGGTGGTGGTCGCTGCCTTGGCCGACGTGGGCCAGGACGTTGACCCGGTCCGTGATGGCCACGGCGCCGACCGCGACGCGCGAATGGATGATGCGGGCCGTGGCGGAGGCGCTTTCCAGGGTCAGGCCGGCCCGCAGATGGCTGACCGTGGCATTGGCGATGTCGAGGAGTTCCTGGGCCTGGATCGAGTCCTGCCGGGCCCGGAAGCGGAAAACCACATTGATGACCTGCACGAAGGCCGCGGCGCCCAAGGTGTTCAGGATGATCATGGATGGGGCGATAATGCGGACCAGTTCCAGGGCCTGGGTGAACGAGTGGGACAGGGCCAGGACCATGCCCATGTGCATGGTTTCGCCGACCAGGGCCAGCCCGGCTGCCCAGCGCCAGTCGACGCTGCGCTCCTTGAGGTACAGGGTCAGAAGGCCGGCCACGGCGCCCTCGATCATAGTCGACAGCCCGCACGGCACGGCGCTGAACCCGCCGATGTCGATGAGGATGCGATGCCCGCCGGCGATGAGCCCCGATGCGATGCCGACCAACGGCCCGCCGAAGAGGCCGCCCGTGATCACGGCCATGGCCCTCAGGTTGGCCACGGACTGGAAGACGAGGTTGCCGCCGTACGTGCCGAGAATGCCGGCGGTGCCGAAGAATGCGATCTGCAGCAGCGTCGTGCGCCACTGCGGCCCCTGCTGGAGACGGAGCTTGTGGATGGGCGTCACGGTCAGGAGCAGGAAAGCTCCGGCCACGATAAGCCCGAGCCGTTCGGCCAGGGCGAGTACGAGGGCGTCTGGGTTCATGTCGGTGTTTTTCAGCCCAGGCCCAGGCGGTCGCGGAAGTCGCGCACCCGGCCCTTGCTGACGGTGATTTCGGTTGAAGCGCAGTCACGCATGGTCAGAACGTATTTCCCGTTGAACCAGGGTGCGAAGTCGCGGACCTGGGCCAGGTTGACGAGTTCGGCTCTGTTGGCGCGGAAAAAGGACAGTGGTTCGAGGCGCTGTTCGAGGCGGTCCAGGGTGCATGGTCCGTGGAGCGGAAACCGCCCGTCGCGGGTGTGGACCATGGTCCGGCGTTCCTCGGTGCGGATGAAGACCACTTCCCCGTGATCCAGGAGCAGGACGCGTCCCCCGCTTTCCACGGACAGGCGGGTCAGCGCCGGTCCGAGGCCCATGCCCCGCAGCATGGATCGGAAATCGGGCTGTGGGCCGGCCTGGGGCGCGGCCCGGCTGGTCAGGGCGCGCAGACGGTTCAGGCATTTGGCCAGCCGTTCCATGGACACGGGCTTGAGCAGGTAGTCCACGGCGTTGTCCTCGAAGGCGCGGATGGCGTACTGGTCGTAGGCCGTGGCGAAGACGAAAAGCGGTGCCTCGGGCATCAGCATGGCCCGCTCCAGCACCGAGAACCCCGTGCCCCCCGGCATCTGGATGTCCTGAAAGACGACGTCGGGTCTGAGCCGCGCGATTTCCTCCAGGGCCTGTCCTGCGGACCTGGCCGTACCCGCGATCTCGACGTCGTCGAACCCGGACAGGAGGAAGGACAGCTCGTCCAGGGCGGGAAGTTCGTCGTCAACCAGAAGGCATCGCAATGGCTTGGTCATGGGTTCATCTCGCGTTTCGGACGCCTCGTAGCAGAATTCCAGGCAAAGTATACAGGCGGCTAACGGTCCGTTTCCCTTGGGGAATCAGACGGTTCTCAGCCCGCGCATGGAAATTGAGCCCAGGGTGACCCGGTCGTTGAAGAAGCTCGTCCCCTCTCCCGGGTCCATGGCCCCCAGAATGTACAGCAGTGGCAGGTAATGCTCCTCCGTGGGGATGGCAAGGCGGGCGTGGGGCAACCCTTCGTACTCGACCAGGGCGTCGTGGTCCCCGGACGCGATGAGGCCGGCCATGGCCGCGTCGCTTTCTACGGCCCATTCAAACCCTTCATCCTGCCAGGCCATGACCCCGAGGTTGTGGACCATGTTGCCGCTGCCCATGATGAGCACGCCCTGCTTGCGCAGGGGGGCGAGTTCCCGGCCCAGTTCGTAGTGGAAATACGGCGGCGCCCCGGCGTCGATGCTCAGCTGGACCACGGGGATGTCGGCCCGCGGGTACATGCGGCACAGCACCGACCAGGCGCCGTGATCCAGGCCCCAGGAACGGTCGTGCCGGATGCGAGCGTAGCGCGTGGAGTCCATGACCTTGCGGGCCAGGGCTGGGGAGCCGGGGGCCGGGTACTCCATATGGTTCAGTTCCGCCGGGAATCCCGAAAAATCATGAATGGTCTCGGGCATCTGGGCCGATGTCACGCAGGTGCCGTCAGTCTCCCAGTGGGCCGAGACGCACAGGATCGCCCGCGGGCGGGGCAACTCGCGGCCGAGCTGCGTCCAGGCGCGGCTGAATTCGTTGTCCTCGATGGCGTTCATGGGGTTGCCGTGGCCGACGAAAACAAGGGGCATCTTCATGTTTATCCTTTGGTGGTGAAAACCCTGGTCCAGGCCAGGGTCAGGGCGATGGAATAGAGGGCGGCGACGATGCCCAGGGCCACGTCGTACATGGCCGGGGCGGCCAGAGCCAGCCGGATGAAGAGGGTCGAGAGGGCGTAGCCCGAATTGCGGAACACAGCGTGGAACGAGGGCCGAAAGCACTGCGAGATGAGCACCACCAGGATGTCGGTGAAGATCAGCAGCGTATAGAAGACGGGAAAGAAGTCGATGTGCGGCAGACCCGCGAACTTGTTGTAGAGATTGTTCAGGCCCAGGGTGACGAAGGTGCCCAGGAGCAGCAAGGCGATGCCCTTCTTGGCCGCCACGAACCGGAACAGGTCGTGGGGCAGGCCCATGTCCTGCTTCTTGGCGGGCTGGATGCGGTAGTAGACGCCCAGCAGGGCGAAGACCGCCAGGGCCCCGAAGCCGTAGCCCAGGATATGGTAGACTTTGGTCAGTTCTGTCCCGATGGTGATGGGCTCGGCGAAATGGGAGAGTTCCTTGAAGGCGTCCCGCAGGAGGATGAGGGACAGGATCTCGAACTGCTTGCCCACGGATCTGGAAAAGGAGCACGGCAGGGTGAAGATGAGGCTCACGACCTCAAGAATCAGCACCAGAGTGAAGGCCAGGTTCACGGCGTGAAAATGGTTGGTTGGGGTGTGCGCGGCCAGGGCTGCCGGCAGCAGGCCGTTTCTGTTGAGCTCGATCCCCGCCATGGCGCCCAGGAAGACGACGATGAGCCCCAGGGCGAAGCGGCGGTGCATGCGCTCGTGCTCCCAGAAATGGTGCAGCGGGTCGAAGATGTAGGTCAGGCGTTCGAATATCGGGTCCATTGGCGTAATCCTCTGGGACAAAAGCGTTAGAGATGCCTTGAGACGATGGCCACGACCTCGCTCAGGTAGGATTTGCGGACCTCCTCCGACACGGATGCCACGCTGCCGAAAAAGGCGTGATGGAGCACCTCGATGCCGCAGAGTTCGAAAATCCCGGTGTCCGTGGTCATGGCCATGGCCTCGTGCATGCCCCGCGAGTCACAGACGGTGCTGGGCAGCCCCGTGGTGCTGAAGATGAGGGCCTTCCTGCCGCTCAAAAGGCCCGTCATCATGTTGTCGTGGAGCGCGTAGGCGAAGTCCTGGCAGAAGACCCGGTCGAAATAGCCCTTGAGCATGGCCGGCATGCCCGTCCACCACACCGGGTACACGAAGGTCAGGATGTCGGCCCAGGAGACGAACTCCTGTTCCTGTCGGACGTCCTGGGCCCGCATGTGCGGCGGCGCTTCAAGTTCGACCCTTCCGAGCACCGGGTTGAAGCCGATGCCGTAAAGGTCGCGGCGGAGGATGTCATGCCCCATGGCCGAGGAGACCGCCTCCACGGAATCGGCTATGGCCGCGTTGAAACTCGTGGGGTTCGGGTGGCAGAAGATGATGAGATGGTTCATGGCGTCCCCTTGTATGCGCTGAGCTTCACGGGATTCTTCCGTGCGTCCCCGGCCGATGCGCCGGAGAACAGGGAATGGGATTATGATGAACCATACGCCACGTGAAAAATTCTGGAAAGGTTTTTTTGGTTCGCGCGGTGAAGTTGCAGCAATTCAGGGCTGTTGACAGGAAGTCCGCAGGATTTGGGCAATCCGCTCGTCTTTCGGGATGAGGCCTGTTTCAAGCTTGGAATGGACCAGGCGGTCATCGACGAAGACCTCAAAGGAGCCTCTGCTTCCTTGGCTCAGGCTCACCGATGCGCCGCACTCGACGCGCAGTCTGTCCGCAAGACCTGCGGCGCGCTTGGCATAGCCAGCTCACACGCCGCAATAGAGAATTCGTACCTGCATGACGCACTCCGGGCGTTTCAGTTCTGGAAATATTCCGTCTTCCTGAGTTCCCCGCCTTCGAAGGTCAGGACGTAGTAGCCCCCGCTCACTTCGTAGGTCATTTCCGTGACGTAGAGCAGGACCTCCTGGCCTGCGCGCCTGACCGTGATCTCGCCCACGCGCTCCTCCCAGAGAGGGTCGCCGCATTTCTTGCGCACCTTGGCGATGATGGTGCCGGGGGTCATGAGGTCGCCCTGGCAGCGCAGATCTGCGGACCATGACGGGCCGGCCAGAAATGTCAGGGTCGCCAGAATGAAAAAGGTCTTTCGCATCGGGCTGTCTCCGGTTAGGGGGAATTTCAGCGCCACACTAGGACGCAAGACAATGGCGCGTAAAGGGGGGAGATATGGAATACCGGATCGAAAAGGATTCCCTCGGCGATAGGAAGGTCCCGGCACACGCCTACTACGGGGTGCAGACCGTGCGGGCCATGGAGAATTTCCAGGTCACGGGGATTCACATCTCCCATTATCCGCTGCACATCGAGGCGTTGGCGTGCATTAAGCAGGCCGCGGCTCTGGCCAACCTGGAACTGGGCATTTTGGACCCGGTCATCGCCGAGGCCGTCATGGCCGCCTGCCGGGAAGTGCGGGAAGGGAAGTTCAACGACCAGTTCGTGGTCGACGTCATCCAGGGCGGGGCCGGCACGTCGGTCAACATGAACGCCAACGAGGTCATCGCCAACCGCGCCCTGGAACTCATGGGCCACGACAAGGGGCAGTACGCCTTCTGCCATCCCAACAACCACGTCAACCTCTCCCAGTCCACCAACGACGTCTACCCGACGTCCCTGCGCATCACGGCCATCTGGAAGATCAGGGAGGTCATGCGCAGCATGGAGGATCTGGTGGAGGCCCTGGCCGCCAAGGGCGCGGAGTTCGCCGACGTGCTGAAGATGGGCCGCACCCAGCTCCAGGACGCGGTGCCCATGACGCTCGGCCAGGAGTTCGCGGCCTGGGCCGTGACCGTGGGCGAGGACATGGAGCGCATCCAGGAATGCCGCAAGCTCCTGATGGAGATCAACATGGGCGCCACGGCCATCGGCACGGGCATCAACACCGTGCCGGCCTACGCAGCCTTCGTCTGCGAGAAGCTCGCGCACATCACGGGACTGCCCCTGACCAAGTCGCCCAATCTCGTGGAGGCCACCTCGGACACGGGCGCCTTCGTGCAGCTCTCGGGGGTGTTCAAGCGCGTGGCCGTCAAGCTCTCCAAGATCTGCAACGACCTGCGCCTGCTGTCCTCGGGCCCCTTCTGCGGCCTGGGCGAGATCAATCTCCCCCCCCGCCAGCCGGGCTCGTCCATCATGCCGGGCAAGGTCAATCCGGTCATCCCCGAGATGGTCAACCAGGTCTGCTTCCAGGCCATCGGCAACGACCTGACCGTGACCATGGCCGCCGAGGCCGGCCAGCTTGAACTCAACGTCTTCGAGCCCATCATCGCCTTCAACCTCTTCCAGACCATGGACATGCTCGTGCGGGCCATGCGCATCCTCAAGGACCGCTGCATCGTCGGCATCACGGCCAACCGCGAGCGCTGCGCCCAACTGGTGCGGGCCTCGGCCGGCATCGTGACGATCCTCGTGCCCTATCTGGGCTACGACGAAGCCGCGGCCATCGCCAAGGAGGCGGCCTCGACGGGCAAGGCGGTCTACGACCTGGTGCTGGAAAAGGGGCTCATGACCCAGGAGGAGCTGGAGGACGCCCTCGATCCCATGAAGATGACCCACCCGCGCATGGTGCGCAGCGGCCGCTTCTAGCCCGCATCCTCTCCGTTTTCCCGCCAGATGGCGGCGATCTGTGCGGCCGCGCTCGCGATGAGCCGGTCGCCGTCCCGCCTGGCGAGCCACGTCAGGCTCAAGGGGACCTGCAGTTCGCCAGGCTCCCAGATGACGCCGGCCCCCTGCCGGACCACGTCCAGGGCCTCGGACTTGCGCAGGAGCGTCACGCCCAGGCCGCCTAGGGCCAGCTCCTTGACGATGTTCTCGTCCACGGCTTCGGTCACGGTGTTGGGGCGCACCCCGGCCTCGTCCATGCGCTCTTGGCAGAGCAGGTGGAAGGGGCATTGGCAGGTGGTCCAGACCCAGGGCATGGCCGCGATGCGGCGCCAGTCGAGGTTCGAGGGGTCTTGGGCCAGATGCGTCGGCACGACCACGCTGACCGGCGTGGTCGCCAGCTCCACGACCGTCACGTCGGCCGGGAAGCCGGTGCCGAAGGCGAAGCCCATGTCCATTTCGCCGCGCCGCAGCATCCCCTCCGTGGTCAGGGTCTGGCTGATGCAGAAGGTCAGGGACACCCGCGGCAGGGCCGTGGTCACGGCGCGGATGACGCGGTTCAGGCGCAGGAACGTCGGGTCGGTGTTGAGGCCGATGTTCAGGCTGCCTCCGATTTCCCCCCGCAGGTGCAGGGCCGCCCGGCCCATCTCCGCAGACTTCTCCAGAATGTCCCCGGCATGGGGCAGCAGGGCCTCTCCGGCCGGGGTCAGCCGCATGCCCTTGGCCTGCCTCGCAAACAGCTCCACCCCGAGTTCGTCCTCGAGGTTTCTGATCTGTACGGACAGGGCCGACTGGCTCAGGTGCAGGGCTTCGGCCGCCCTGGTCAGGTTCCCGGTCTGGGCCACGGCCTGGAAGGACCGCAGTTGAAACAGCTCCATTTTCGCTCCGTTCGGTTTTGTCGAACGCCGATTTCACAAATGAGCATTGGATTTGTCAAATCCCTGCGGGTAGCCGTGCTGTCAGAGACAAGGAGGGTACATGTCCGCGCGAAAACTCGGCCCGGTCCTGCTGACGGGCTTCATCATCGGCCCCATCCTGGGGTCCGGCATCATCATCCTGCCGCCCCTGGCCTACGAGCTGCTGGGGAACTGGGCTCTGCCTGCCTGGGTGGTCATCACGGTCGTGGGGGCGCTCTTCGCGTCCGTGTTCGGCAGCATGAGCATCCTCTTTCCCGGCGACAGCGGCGTGAGCCAGTGCGTGGCCGAGGCCTTCGGCTCCCGGGCCAGGACCCTGACCTCGTTCTTCCTCCTGGGCGCGGTCTGCGTCGGACCCGTGGCCGTGGCCCTGACGGCCGCCAAATACATGGGGCTGGGCGGATTCGTCCGCGACGGCTTCGTGGCCGCCGGGCTGGTCGTGGTCATCTGGGCGCTCCTGCTGCGCCGGATCACCTCCCTGGGCGGAGCGGCCTTCATCCTGTCCACGGGAGCCGCGGTCCTGCTTCTCGTCGGCGGCATCGGGAGCCTCGCATCCGGGGCGTCGGTGCCCCTGCCCGCGACGCCCTTCGAGCCGGCGCGGTTCGGCTACGGCCTGCTGCTGCTTTTCTGGACGGTGGTGGGCTGGGAGATCATCGGCAACTACTCGGCCGAAATCCGCGACCCGCAGCGTACCATCCCGCGTTCCGTGGTGCTGAGCGTGGCGGTCATCGCCGGAGTGACCCTGGTCGTGGCCGCGGCCATGCAGGGCGTGGGCGGCCGCAGCATGACGGATATCCTCGTGCCGGTCTTCGGGCCGGGCAGCGCGCTGCTTCTTTCGGTGCTGGCCGTGGCGTTGTGTCTCGTCACCGAACTGGCCTTCACCGGCGCCGTGGCCCGGCTTGTCTCGGCCATGGCGACCGACGGGGTGCTGCCCGCCATGCTTGGGCTGCGCAACAGCGCCGGAGCCCCGGCCTCCGCGGCCACGGCCCTTACGGCTATCCATCTGGCGGTGCTGGGGCTGAACCTGTCCGGCGTGCTCGGCCTGGAAGACCTCGTGGCCATGGCCAACGCCTTTTTCCTGTCCAACGCCATCATGGCGCTGCTGGCCGGGACGCGCGTCCTTGCCTCCGGGACCATGCGGGTGCTCTCGGGCCTCCTGGCCTGCGCGCTCGGTGTGATGCTGGCCATGTCCGCCTGGCCCGTGCTGGCGGTCCTGGCCGTCATGACGGGGTGGGCCTTCCGTCGTGGGCGGTCGCGTCTGCCCGAGTGCGGCCGGGCTTGACGAAATCGCCGGAAGCGGCGATTTTTCGTCCATGTTTCGGACCATCGCGTACGAGTTGCTGCGCTACCTGCAGGCGGCGCCCTTCCCACACCTGACCACCCTCAAGGTTTCAGCCCTGTCCGTGGTCACGGGCCTCGAGGCGCGTCTTGTCCTGGCCGGGCCCGAACCGTCCTGGCTGGCCTGGGGCTGGGCGGCGCTGAGCGGGCTGTTCGCCTGGGGCGTGGTCCTGTGCCAGGCCGACGCCCTGTCCCGCTACCGCGAGTTCAAGCGCTTGTGCGGTCTTCTGTCCCGCTACGGCTTCCGCCCCAGGGTCTTCCGGCTGGTGGCCTCGTCGCGCTGCCAACGGGACGCAGCCCTGCTGGCGGCGCGCCAGGCCGGTTGCCGTGACCAGGCCCGGCGCGTCTTTCGGGACCTGGGCTACCGCTGGTACCACATCCTGCCCGACGCCATCGTGGCCAACCCGCTGTATTTCTTCCACCCCAGATTCCTGCGCTCCACCTTCGTGCCGGGCAAGCGCCCCTGACCCCCGGCGCTACCAGTTCTCGGCCAGTTCCTCGAAATGGGCCTGGGGATGGTCGCAGGCAGGGCAGCGCTCGGCGGCCCTGGCGCCCTGGTGCACGTAGCCGCAGTTGCGGCAGCGCCAGCTGATCTTTTCCTCCCGCTGGAAGACCCTTCCCTCCTCGACGTTCCTGGCCAGGGCCCGGTAGCGGCGCTCGTGGTGCTTTTCGGCCACGGAGACGGCCTGGAACAGAGAGGCGATCTCGGGAAACCCCTCCTCGCGGGCGACCTTGGCGAAGTCCGGGTACATGTGCCCCCACTCGTGCTGCTCGCCGTCGGCGGACTCCAGCAGGTTCTCGAGCGTCGTGCCGATGCGTCCCGCCGGAAAGGTCGCGGTGATCTCGGCCTCGCCGCCTTCGAGGAGCTTGAAGAAGGATTTGGCGTGCACCATCTCCTGGTCCGCCGTCTCGGCGAAGATGTCGGCTATCTGCACGTAGCCCTCCTTGCGGGCCTGCTTGGCGAAGAAGGAGTAGCGGTTGCGTGCCTGGGACTCGCCGGCGAAGGCGGTCAGGAGGTTCTTTTCGGTCCGTGTGCCCTTGATTGATTTCGACATGCTTTCTCCGTGTATGGGTTGAAGGGGGGGGGCGCCTTTCCGGGGCCTGGGCCATGTCCGCACACCGCGTCCGGCTTGACGCCCCGGGGATCGTGGTTAGTTATGTGCCATCAAAAGCCAGGAGGTGTCACCCATGGTTATCGATTTCAGCTCATATTACGATCTGCCCCGCAACATGGACAGCTTCTTCGAGGAACTCTGGAAGCCGAGCTCTCTGAGCCAGCGCCGGGTCGCCTATCCTCCCGTCAACATCAGCGAGAGCGACGGCGAGATCATCGTGACGTCCGAGATACCCGGCATGGATACAGGCGACATCGAGCTGACCCTGAACGAGAAGAGCCTCATCATCAGGGGCGCCAAGAAGAACGAGGTCGGCAACTACTATCGCCAGGAGCGCCCCACGGGCAGCTTCCAGCGGATCGTCAACCTGAACGTCCCTGTCCAGGCCGACGGCATCAAGGCGACCATGAAGGACGGGCTGTTGCGGGTGGTTATGCCCAAGGCCAGGGAAAGCCGTCCGCTGACCATTTCCATCGACGCGCAGTGAGCGTCCGGCAAGAGGAGACGACGCCATGACCAACGATCTTGAAAAAAAGACGACCCCGGCCCTGCCCCGCTTTCGCCCCAACACCGACGTGCTGGAACGCGAGGACGGCTTCCACATCTTCGTCGACATGCCCGGAGTGGGCAAGGACGGCCTGTCCATAGACCTGAGGGAGAATGAACTCGAGGTGCGAGGCAGGGCGGTCTACCCGCGCGAGGAGAACGCCAAGGCCCTGCACGTAGAGTTCGGGGACGGCGAATACGTCCGCACCTTCACCATCTCCGACGGCGTTGACCGCGAGGGCATCCGCGCCTCCCTGAAGAAGGGGTTGCTGGAGCTCTTCCTGCCCAAGGCGGCCCGGTTCAAGCCGAGGCGCATCGAGATTCTGGCGGGCTAGACCGCCGGCTGAACGGCCCGGATTTCCGGGCCTTTCTTTTTTCGGGGGATCGGTCAGGCCCAGCCCAGTTTGGAGAAGAGGGCTCGCATTTCCTCGTCCGGGGGGCACTGCAGGTGGATGTCCCCCCCGTCCGAGGGATGGCGGAAGCTCAGCTCGACGCTGGCCAGGAGGAGGCGGTACACGCCGAACTGCTCGCGGAAGAAGCGGTTCTGGCGGCCGTCGCCGCGCAGCACGTCGCCGACGAGGGGGTGGCGGATATGGGCGAAGTGGCGGCGGATCTGGTGGGTGCGGCCCGTGCGGGGTTCGACCCGGACCAGGCTGTAACGGGCCGTGGGGTGCGGGCCGACGGGATGGGGGAGTTCCGCGATGCCCAGACGCGTGAATTCGGTACGGGCCAGGACTTCGGCTCCGGACTCGCTCTTCAGGGGCCACTCGATGACGCCCTCTTCGTCCGTGAAGCCGCGGACCACGGCCAGATAGGCCTTGCGGACTTCCTGGGCCGCGAACTGCCGGGCCAGGATTGCCGCCGCGCCGGGGGACAGGGCCATGATCATCAGGCCCGAGGTGGGCCGGTCCAGGCGGTGGACGGGGTAGAGCCGCGTCCCCAACATGTCGCGCAGCGTCTGCAGCAGGAACGGTTCGCGACCGGCGTGGGCGTTGCGATGGACCAGGAGCCCGGCCGGCTTGTGCACGGCCACCAGGTCGTCGTCGCGGTACAGGATTTCGATCTCAGCTCCGGGCATGGCTTTCGGTCAGCTCGCCGCGCAGGTTCCGCGGCATCTGCGCCCGGATGTCCCTGGGCGGGAGGCCGAGGCTGAAAAGGTAGATCATCTTGGTCAGGGCCGCCTCGGCCGTCATGTCCGCGCCCGAGACCACCCCGGCCCGGGCCAGGGCCGACCCGGCCGCGTACCCGCCCTGGTCCACGGTGCCGCGCAGGCACTGGGTGCAGTTGACGATGACGACGCCGCGCTCGTAGGCCTCTGCCAGGACGGCCATGAGGCCCGCGTCGTCGGAGGGGCCGTTGCCCATGCCGTAGGTTTCGAGGACCAGCCCCTGCAGGGGGGAGCGCAGCACGTTGGCCACGAGGTCTGCGGAGATGCCCGGGAAGAGGCGCAGGGCGCCGACCCTGGCGTCGGACAGCGGGTGGACGGTCAGGCCGTTCACGGGCCGCGCGGGCAGGATGTGCTCGGGGTGCGGCCGGATGGTCACGCCGATGTGCCCCAGGTCCGGATAGTTGGGCGAGTCGAAGGCCTGGAAGCCCGCCGCGTCGACCTTGGTCGCGCGGCAGCCGCGCAGCAGGCGGTTGCCGAAGCACAGGCAGACCTCGGGGATGTGCGTCTGGGCCACGACCATGAGCGCGGTCACGAGATTCTCGCGGCCGTCGCTGCGGACCCGGCACAAGGGAATCTGCGACCCGGTCAGGACTACGGGCTTGGCCAGCCCCTCGAGCATGAAGGGCAGGGCCGAGGCCGTGTAGGCCATGGTGTCCGTGCCGTGGATGATCACGAACCCGTCGAAGTCACGGTACAGGTCGGCGATGTCCCGGGCGATGGCCAGCCAGTGTCTGGGGCCCATGTTGGAGGAATCCAGGAGTGGCGAGTATTCGCGGATGACGTACTCCGGCATCTCGGGGCTCGAAAAGTCGGGCATGGAGGCCATGACCAGCCCCAGGTACCCCGCCTCGGGGGCGTAGCCCTGGGGGGTGGGCTTCATGCCGATGGTGCCGCCCGTGTAGAGGATGCAGACTTTTTTCTTCATGCCGTTTTCCAGGCTTCAAGCTTCCAGTGGATGAACTCCATGACCTCCTCGTGCTCGTTCTTGCCCGCGCCGCCGACGCGGATGGGCTCGCCAAAGCAGAACCGCACCGGCAGCTCCGGGCGGATGAAGCCGTAGTCCTTGATGAGGGAGCCCACGCCCCAGGCATCGGTCTTCAGGGCCAGGGGCAGCACCGGCACGCCGGCCTTCTTGGCCAGCTTGATGCCGATGGTGTTGAAGGCCGATCGGTCCAGGCCCGGCGTGCGCGTGGTCTGGGGGAAGACGATGACCGAGATGCCGCGCGCCAGGCGTTCCTGCCCCTCGTCCATGACGGTCTTGAAGTCCTCGCGCGGGTTGACGCGGTCCACGGCGATGGGCTCGATGGCGTTTACCACCCGGTTGAAGACGGGGTACCTGGTCAGGCTGCGCTTGAGCACGTAGGCCACGGGCTTGTGGGGGGCGAGAATGCCCGGCAGGCAGAAGGTCTCCATGGTCGACATGTGGTTGGCCACGACCACGCACGGACCGTCCAGCTTTGCGTAGGCCGAGGTGTTCTCGATGTGGAAGCGCACTCCGGCGGCCTCGGCCCGGCGCATGAAGGTCATGCTGTCGGCGGCCCACTGCGCCATGGAGTAGCCGCCGCGGGTCCGCCAGGCCGCCTCGCAGACGATGGCCAGGGTGCGGGCGTAGAAGGCGAGGCTCGGGAAGAGCCTGGAGACGGGGCCGACCTGGATTTCGGGGGAGGTGTAGGGATCGTCGAAGGGCGCGATGTTCATGCTGGATTCCACCGGTTGGTTTTGGCGGGCCGGGAGCCCGCCGTTGTCTCGTGCCGGGGAAGGTAGCCCAAGTGGCTCCGGGCTTCCAGCGCTTTTTGCCGCCTGCGCGTGCCGGAGCGCCTAGAGCGCTTGGGTCAGTTTGGCCAGGATGGAGGCGAACTGCTCCGTCTCCTCCGGGCTCAGGGCGGCCTGCAGTTCGCGGGTCAGGTGCAGGTGATGGTCGTGGTGCTCGCGGAAGAGTTCCGCTCCGGCAGGGGTCAGTCCCACGAGGATGGAACGCCTGTCGGTCTCGTGGGGGATGCGCGCCACGAGCCCCTGCTTTTCCAGGCGGTCCACGTTGACCGTCAGCGTGCCCGTGGTCACGCCCATCTTTGCCGCCAACTCCTTCATGCGCAGCGGGGACTGCTGGCCCAGGATCTCCAGGGTGTGCATCTGGGGCAGGGTGATGGACGTGTCCCTGACCACTGCCTGCTCCCAGGACGACAGCTTTTCGTAGAATTCGATGAGCAGATCGCTCAGGCGCTCCAGGTCATGCATGGCCGCCCCCCGGACATTCGCCGGTCTGCGCTTCGGCCGGGCAGGGGCAGGCGTGGACCTCGACCGTGACGCGCTCCAGGTCCGGGACCTCGGCGATGAGTTCCTTGTAGAACTCCGGCGGACGCGGGGCCGCGTCTTCGACCGTGACGTGGGCGGCCAGGCGCCTGGGGCCCACGTTCCAGACATAGAGGTCGCGGACCTTGACCGCGCCGCCGTTTTCAAGGCGGCGCACGATGTCGTCGTGCAGAACCGGGTCGGCGCGGTGGTCGAGGAGGACCCGGGCGGTCTGGCGCAGCAGGCCCAGAGCCCAGCGGCCCACGACCAGCGCCCCGACGATGCCCATGACCGGGTCCAGCCAGGCCAGGCCCCAGAACCTGCCGCCCAGCAGGGCGAAGATGGCCAGGACCGAGGTCAGGGCGTCGGCCAGAACGTGCATGTAGGCGGCCTTCAGGTTGTGGTCGTGGGCGTGGGAGTGGTCTTCGTCGCGCAGCCACCAGGCGCTGACCAGATTGACCGCCAGGCCGACCACGGCCACCAGGGTGGCTGGGCCGAAGGAGATGGTCACGGGCGACACGAGGCGCATGATCGACTCCGCGCCCATGAAGGCCGCCACGAGGAACAGGCCCACGGCCGAGGCGAACCCGGCCAGAGCGTTGACCTTGCCGGCCCCGAAGACCAGGTCCGGGTTGTCGGCGTTGCGGCGGGCCCAGACGTAGGCAAACCAGGCCACGGCCATGGCCCCGGCATGGCTGGCCATATGCCACCCGTCGGCCAGCAGGGCCATGGAGCCGAAGAGCCAGCCTGAGACGATTTCCGCGGCCATGGTGGCCATGGTCAGCCAGAAGACGAGGCGCGTGCCGCGCTCGCCGTGCTCGTGCTCGTGATGGTGGCCGCAGGAACAGGAATGGTCGTGCATGTGGAGCCTCTTTTCGTTTGATTGGCTGAAATCTTGATGCTCAAATAAAGATGAGATGTTTGATTGTCAAACTGAATTTTCGAAGTGGAGGAAAGCTGCGCGACGTTCCTTTTGTCGCGGCAGGAGGCGCGGTGCTGACGATTCGGCCCTATCGAGGACGGCGCTGGGGGGTCGTGGCCGGGGCCGCCGACGCCTGTCTGGGGATTGACAATTGTCGCTGGCTTTGAAAGTCCCGGGAACAAACATTTTTCTGGAGGCGACAGTGCAGGACAAGGACGGAATCTTCTATTACCCGAACCCGGCCAACAAACGCATCCGCATGTACGTGCGCGAGAACGAAGGCAGCATCGAGTTCAGGCTGAGCAATGTGGACCATCCCGAGATCTGGGAAAAGCACGGCTGGATCGATATCGACATCGTGCGCCGTGGTGCCAGGATGTTCGAGGAGCGCGGCTCCAAGGGCGACCCGACCTCGATCTACGACCTGGAGACGGCCCGCTATCTGATCAGGGAATCCAAGAAGAAGTGATGCGGCGGACCCGGGGCCTGGCCATCCAGGGCCTCGTGCAGGTGGCCGGGGTGCGCGGCCTGGAGGAGGCGCGCATGCTGCGCGAGTGCGGGGCGGACCTGCTCGGGTTTCCCCTGCGCCTGCCCGTGCATGCGCCCGACCTGTCCGAACCCGAGGCGCGGGCGGTCATCGAGGCGGTCGGCCCCGCGTGCTGCGTGCTCATCACCTACGAGGACGACCCGTCCCGCCTGGTGGAACTGTGCCGGTTCCTGAGCGTCGGCATCGTGCAGGTGCACGCCGACGTCCCCCCCGGGACCCTGGCCCGCATCAAGGCTCTTTCCCCCCTCGCCATCATCAAGAGCTATGTCGTCGGCCGCGAGGACCTCGGCCCCGACGAGTTCGCGCGGGTCTATGCCCCGGTCTGCGACGCCTTCATCACCGACACCTTCGACCCATCCACCGGGGCCAGCGGAGCCACGGGCCTGCGCCACGACTGGGCCGTCAGTTCCGCGCTGGTCGGGTGTTCCCCGCTGCCGGTCATTCTTGCCGGCGGCCTGAACCCCGACAATGTTCGCGAGGCCGTCCTGACCGTGCGGCCCGCCGCCGTGGACGTCCACACGGGCGTCGAGGCGCCGGACGGCTTCAAGGACCCGAATCGGGTCCGCGCCTTCGTGCAGGAGGCCAGGGCCGGATTCGCCCGGGCATTCCCTTCCTGATTTCCCCGAAGTTCCCCCGGCTCACTCCAGGACGACGCGCAGGTCGACGCTGATCATGTCGTGCACGACATGGTAGCTCAGGTATTTGAAGAACCTGGCCGAGCCGTACAGTGCGCCCCAGATGGTGCGGTCCAGGTCCAGATGGGCCATGAGGGCCAGCCTGCCTTCGGCCAGGGGGCAGGCGTGGGCGTCGAACGCGATCTCGCGGGCCACCCCGCGCAGGGTCATGACCGCTGTGGCGCGGAAGTTCGGCAGTGTGGCCGGGGCGTCCGGAACGGGCGTCATGTCCGTGATCTCCACGGTGCAGGTCGGGAAATGGGAGACGAAGAAGAAGTCGTCGGACTTCAGATGGTTCTCCAGCACGGGCTGCAGGTCCGTGCCTGCGAGGTCCGTGTTGGCGATGGAGTCCATGGCCAGGGTGAAGATGCCCTTGAACCCTTCGCCTTCGCGGATCAGCGTGCCTTCACGCATGGCCAGGGTGCCGGTGTGCCTGCCGCCCGCGTTGCGACCGGTCCAGATCAGGGTTGATTCCGCGGGGACGGCCACGTAGCGGGCCTTGCGCAGTTCCAGGACCGGGTGGGCCGAGTCGTGCTCGTCGGCCCGTGTTCCTTCGAGGGGGTGCCCCGCGGCCTGCCAGGCCGGAAACCCGCCGTGGAGCACGGACACGTTGACGTACCCGGCCCGGTGCAGCTTGCCGGCGGCCGTCACGGCGTCCAGTGAGCCTTCGCCCGCGCCGTAGACGATGATCGGGGCGGTCTTGTCCGGCGCCAGGGCGGCCGCTTGGTCGAGGAACGTCACCTCGTAGACGCAGGCGTTGCGCGCTCCGGGGATGTGGCGGGCCTCGAAGTGCTCCGGCGGCAGGACGTCAAGGACGGTCTGCCGTCCGGATTGCGTGGCCGCAAGGATGTCTTCGGTAGATGCGGGCGTGCTGGGCATGGGATGTCCTCGCGCTGCGGTTCGGTGCCGGCCGGAGGCATCCGGCGTCGGGGGATTTCATCTCTCTCATCCGATTCCCGGAGCCGGTCAAGGGGCGGGCCGTCGCCGTCCCCACTGCGCGCCGGGCCTACTTGAGGTCGAAGAGGATGCCGCCCGTCCCGTCCGGCACCGGCACCGGCGGCTCGGGAGCGTGGTAGATGCGCCGGATCTTCTCGCCGAGGTGCCGCAGTTCCTGCAGGCTCCGTTCGACCTCGCGGGCCTGTTCGAGGATGCGTGCGAGCAGCTGGTCCGAGCGTTCCGGGTCACGGGCGGCCTTGAGGGCGTCGATGTAGTCGAGCATGAGCCCGAGCTCCATGAGCTGGACCTGGGCGATGTTGTTCAGCCGGTCCGACAGGCCGCCCATGGTC
The DNA here is from genome assembly GCF_000428825.1 of Desulfomicrobium escambiense DSM 10707. Lineage (NCBI taxonomy): Bacteria > Pseudomonadati > Thermodesulfobacteriota > Desulfovibrionia > Desulfovibrionales > Desulfomicrobiaceae > Desulfomicrobium > Desulfomicrobium escambiense. The sequence goes on from NZ_AUAR01000005.1 coordinate 128,842, forward strand.
CGCCTGTATGTTTCGATTTCCGTCTGGGCGATGAGGGCCCGCATGTCGTGCAGGATGACCTGGTAGCTCTCGGGCCGCCCGGTGTTGCGGTTGCGGCGGCACCCCGCGGTGACGGCCACGTCCACCATCTCCCCGTTGCGGGTCTGCAGCCTGAACGGTTGGCCGGTGACGCCGCCGGCCTCGTCGATGAGGGCCATGAAGGCGTCGCGTTTCCCGGGGTTGGGGAAAAGGTCCCCGACATTGGCGGCCAGGGCTTCCTCGCGCGAGGCGAAGCCGAAGAGGTGCACGGCCGCCTGGTTGATGTCGGTGAAGGTGCCGTCGGCCGAGGCCACGAAGATGGGGTCCGTGGAGTTCTCGAAGATGCGGCGGTACTTCTGTTCGTTGATGCGCAGCCGCTCCTCGTCGTTCTTGCGGTCCGTGATGTCCTTGATGAAATGGTAGACCTGCTGGACTCTGCCCAACCCCTGCTCCTTGAAGACCACCTCGCCCTCGTCCCGGACCCAGCGGATGTCGCCGTTGGCGTGGACGATGCGGTACTCGATGCGGTCGAACTCCCTGGCCACGAGGCCGGCGTAGAACGCATGGACCTTGTCCGCATCGTCCGGGAAGACGAGGTCGATCGGGTGGAAGATGTTCCGCACAAACTGCTCAGCGGGCAGGCCGTAGAGCCCTTCGGTGGCGTGGTTGGCCGATTCGATGCGCGAGTGGTCCCGGTCGAAGGCGATGATGACCTCGGGGATGGAGTCCAGGATGCGCTTGAGCTTCCGTTCCGCCTTGGTCCTCTGCGTGATGTCCGTCAGGGAGCACAGCAGGGCGGGGACGCCGTCATGGGCGACCGCCTGGGCCTGCATGATCATGAAGGATTCCGCGCCGTCTATGTCGCGCAGGGTGAATTCGAGCTTGCCGGCGGCGCAGACCGAGCTGTCGGTCGGGATCGATTCCAGGTACCTGCCGACGCGGCGGTGGTGCTTGGGGATGACGAAGTCGAAAATGGGATGGCCCGGCAACCCGGCCTGGCCGGTCTTGCAGAACGCGGCGAAACAGGCGTTGGCGTGGCGGATGATGCCGTCCTTCAAGATGACCGTACCCTGGCTGATGGCGTCCAGGATGCGCAGTTGGTCCGTGCTCAGAAGCTGCATGTGCGTTCGGTGCGTCCGGGTTTCCGGCGTGTTACTTGGCGTTGATGGTGATGGCCCCGAGGGTCGTCAGGCTGGTTTTGGCCCGGGTGCCGGGGGCGTTGAGCATGTGCCAGGCCGTGTACTGCTCGGCGTAGAGCGTGGCCGCCGACATGCCGTCTACGGGCACGATGACGGAGAGGCCCCGCATGGCCGCTCCCGTTGCCGTGTGCAGGACGGCGCCTTCGGCCGTGGTGCCGGTGACGATGACCGTGTGCACGCCGAGTTTTTCCAGGATGGCCTCAAGGTCCGTGCGGAAGAACTTGTCCACCGTGGATTGGACGATGGGTTCGCCGGGCAGGGGCAGGGCCTGGGGCAGGATGGTGTCGGGCGTGCCCCGGCTGGTCAGGCTGTGCACAACGGGCATTCCGGCCGCCCTGGCCTTGACCAGGAACTCGCCGATGCGGGGTGCCGAGGCCACGCAGCGCGGACGGGTTTCCATGTTGCAGGTTCTCTCCTCGATGTCGAGGACAAGAAGTGCCGTGTCCGTGGCGTTGACCTCCACGGCTTTGAGTTCCACGGGCGCAGGGGCCTTTGCGGCCGCCCATTCGTCGACGACGGTGCCCGCCGTGGCTGCCGGGGATTGGAACAGGAACAACACGGCGGCGATGACAAATGCCAGGGCTGAAGCGTTCATGGTACCTCCTCACGGGTAGGGGTGTGCGCCTTGGCCTGGACGATGTCCGGCGCCTTGGCGCCCGCTTTTCGTATATTATACACGCCCCGGCCTTCGGCAATGACGACTTCCGGATTTGCGGCCGAAAAAATCTGCACCGTGGCGTTGCCCACGCGGTTGCCCAAAAGTCGGACCTCGCCGACGGCGATGAGGTCCGCCGGGTCGGCCGGGCGGAGGTAGTCGACGCGCATGTCGATGGTCGCCACGCGGTCGCGGACCGAGCAGGCCGCCCACACGGCCGATCCGCCGCAGGTGTCCACGAGCATGGAGATGAGGCCGCCGTGCAGGGCGGGCCGGCGCGGGTCGCCGATGAATTCGGGCCGGAAGGGCATGCGCAGGCGCGCGTAGCCCGGACGGATCTCCTCGACCACCAGGCCCAGGAAATGGTCGAAGGGGATTTCGTGTTCGATGACGTGGCGGATGTCCATGAGCACCTCGGGTGGAAAAACGGCGTAATTCATTTTCATCGGCGAGACCTGCGCGCCCGTCAAGGGCCGGGCGCGGATGGCCGTGAGACCGGGCTTGTCTTCGCCGCCGTCCCTCGGTAAACCCGCCGTTCGTTTCGACGCGAACCGCATCCGCAACACTTAACCCGCTAAGGACATTCGCGTGTCGTCCTTCGAACTCAAGGGCAAGGTCGCCCCGTGCACCTTGTTCCGCCCCCTGACCACGGATCTGGCCGCGCTGGCCGGGGACGTGGCCGCCCGCCTGGCCGAGACGCCGGACTTTCTGCGAGGCCTGGCGGTGATCATGGATTTTTCGGCCCTGGGAGCCATGCGCGACCAACTGGACGTGCCGGGCCTCACTGCGCTGCTGCGGGACCACGGCCTCACGCCCGTGGGCATCCAGGGCGGGGGCGAGGCCCACGAGCGTCAGGCCGCTGACCTGCATCTGGGCGTGTTTTCCGGGAACAGGGCCGAGGCGCCCCGGACCGGCAGCGTCCCCGCCCCCCCGGCGGAAACCGGGGCCATGGTCGTGGAGAAGCCCGTGCGTTCGGGCCAGCAGGTCTACGCCCGGGGCCGCGATCTTGTGGTGCTGGCTCCGGTGGGCCAGGGGGCCGAGGTCATCGCCGACGGCAACATCCACATCTACGCGCCCCTGCGCGGCCGGGCCCTGGCCGGGGCCATGGGTTTCGAGGGCGCGCGCATCTTCTGCACGGAACTGCGGGCCGAACTGATCTCGGTGGCCGGTCTGTACCGGGTCAGCGAGGACCTTCCCGGGAATTTCAACGGCTCCTCCGTCCAGGTCAGCCTGAGCGGACGCCAGCTTGTGATCGAACCTCTCTAGACAGGACCAGGAGGGACTGTGGGTAAAATTATCGTTGTTACTTCTGGCAAGGGCGGGGTCGGCAAGACCACGTCCAGCGCATCCCTGGCCATGGGTCTGGCCCGACGGGGCATGCAGGTCGCGGTGCTGGATTTCGACGTGGGCCTGCGCAATCTCGACCTCATCATGGGGTGCGAGCGTCGCGTGGTCTACGATTTCGTCAACGTCATCCAGGGCGAGGCGACCCTGCACCAGGCGCTCATCCGCGACAAGCGGGTCGAGAACCTCTATATCCTGCCGGCCTCCCAGACCAAGGACAAGGACGCCCTGCGCATGGACGGAGTGGAAAAGGTCCTGGACGAGCTTACGGGCCGCTTCGACTTCATCCTCTGCGACTCTCCGGCCGGCATCGAGCACGGGGCGCTCATGGCCATGCACTTCGCCGACGAGGCCGTGGTCGTGACCAACCCCGAGGTGTCCTCGGTGCGCGACTCGGACCGGGTGCTGGGACTTTTGCAGAGCAAGACGAAAAAAGCCAAAGACGGCGGGAATATCCGCGAGCACCTGCTCCTGACCCGCTACGACCCCGAGCGCGTCAGCCGCGGCGAGATGCTGAGCGTGACCGACGTGGAGGAGATCCTGGCCATTCCGCTTTTGGGCGTCATCCCCGAGTCCAAGTCCGTGCTGGCGGCCTCCAACTCCGGCGAGCCAGTCATCCTCGATGACGCAAGCGACGCCGGCCAGGCCTACGACGACGCCGTGTCGCGCCTTCTGGGCGAGGACCTGCCGCATCGTTTCCTCACTCCGGCCAAGAAGGGCTTCTTCGCCCGCATCTTCGGAGGCTGACATGGGCATCTTCAGTTATTTCCGCACCAAGAAGTCGAGCGCAGAGGTCGCCAAGAGCCGGCTGCAGATCATCGTGGCCCACGAGCGCGCCCAGAACGGCGGGTACGAGTTCCTGCCGCGGCTGCGTCAGGAACTGCTCCTCGTTGTCCAGAAATACGTGCACGTGGAACTCGAGAACATCCGCGTGGACGTGAACCGGGACGGAGACTGCGAGGTCCTGGAATTCAACGTGACCCTGCCCGAGAACAAGCGCTGAACGACAGACGCCCGCCGGGCCGCGTTGACAGCGGCGCGGCGGGCGTTTTAACCTCGCCCGGAGCCCATTTCATTTCAACCATCCACACCATGGCCTCAGAACGCACCCAACGCCCCGACATCACCATCCGCGAGATGGAACTGGACGACCTGGCCCCGGTCTATCACCTGGGCGAGCGCCTCTTCACCTGCGACCTCTACCCCTTTCTCTACCGCACCTGGGACGAGTGGGAGGTGGTCGGCCACTACAACACGGATCCGGAGTTCAGCCTCGTGGCCGAGGTGGACGACGCCCTGGCCGGGTTCATCATCGGCACCCTCATCAGCAAGGCGTCCTGGACTTACGGCTACATCGTCTGGCTGGGCGTAGACCGCGCCTTCCAGTCCACGGGCGTGGCCCACAAGCTCTACGACAAGCTGGTGGAACGCATGGTCGAGGCCGGCGCACGCTATCTCATCGCCGACACGGACCCGAGCAACGCCGCAGCCCTCAAGTTCTTCACCAAGAAGGGCTTCAAGGACGAGCGCGAACATGTGGTGCTGTCCCTGAACCTGAGCCGCACCGAGCGCTACCGGGCCCTCCTCGAAAAGCACGGCAACGGTCACGGCGAAGCCGAACCGCGCAAGAAGCCCCGCCGCCCGAAGACGGCGGCCGCCAAAAACCAGGAAAAACCCCTCTGCGGAGCCACCTCCCTGGAACCCGAATCCTGATCCGGTTCGTTCTCCCGCTTGAGTGCCGGTCCGTGAAGGTCCGTGCCCGTCCGTGTCAGTCCAGATATTTTCTCTGACACCCCGGACAATGCGTCGACGTCCTCCCCGCCACCTGCTCCGCCCTGAGGGCCCTGCCGCAGGCCGGGCACGGTTCGCCCTTTTTGCCGTAGACTTGGAACGAGTCCTGGAAGATGCCGCTCTTGCCGTAGGCGTTGCGGTAGTCGCTGATGGTGCTGCCGCCGGCCGCGATGGCCTCCAGCAGGATGCGGCGCAGTTCCTCGAAGAGGATCAGGCGCCGGGCTTCGGGGATGGCGGAGGCGATGCTCGCCGGGTGGATGCGGGCCGCGAAGAGGGATTCGTCGGCGTAGATGTTGCCGATGCCGGCGAGAACGGTCTGGTTGAGGAGCAGGGCCTTGACCCCGGCCCGGCGCGCGCCGATACGCCGCGCCAGGTCGCCGGCGCAGGCGTCCAGAGGTTCGGGGCCGAGGTTTCTGAAGAAATCCCACTGGTCGATCTCGCCGGGTCCGAAGACGGCGCAGTATCCGAAGCGCCGCGTGTCCTCGAAGACCAGCCTGTCGCCGCCGTCAAGCCCGCAGACGAGATGCGTGTGCTTCGGCAGGGGCAGGCCCGGCCCGGCGACCCAAACGCGTCCGGTCATCTTCAGATGAAAAATCAGGAGCCCGCCGTTGTCGAGGTGCAGACGCAGCAGTTTGGCGCGTCTGGACACGTGTGTCACGGTTCTGCCAGGCAGGACTTGCGTGGCGCCTGCGCGCAGGATCGACGGCGTCAGAAGGCTGACGTCCGCTATGCTGCGGCCCTGGATCAGGACGTGCAGTCCGCGGGCGATGGTTTCGACTTCGGGCAGTTCGGGCATCAGTCGAGGGGAAGGTTCAGCGTCACGGTCTGCCCCTGGCGCATGACCGTCAGTTCGAGGGGCTTCTTGTCGCGGGACGCGGCCATGGCAGCGAAGTGCAGATCCGTGGCCTCCTGCAGTTCCCGGCCGCCGGCCGAGAGCAGGACGTCCCCGGGCAGAAGGCCGGCCTTTTGGGCCCGTGAGCCGGGCTCGACGCTCTCCACCAGCATGCCGGAGTCCTCGAAGACGACGTTCATGCCCAGGCGGCTCTTGTGCTGGGCCGCGCAGTGGAAAAAGACGGCCGTGCCCGGCATGGGGCGCAGGGACGGGTCGGCCTGCTGGTGGAAGTCCTCGCCGCCGCGCACGGGCATGATGGCCAGGCACGAGGCTGAAGGGTCAAGGGTGCGCAGGCGGTATTCGATGCCCCAGCCATGCTCCACGTGGCCGGCGCCGGCCAGGATGAGCACGGGCAGGCCAAGCCGGTCGCGCCAGGCCAGGGCCTGTTCGGCCATCATGGAGTCCCACAGGGCCTGCACGAGGAAGAATTTTTCGGACATTGCGGCCATGTCCGGCATCTTTTCGGAGGTTGCATTGGCCGCGGCCTTGCGCATGGTCTGGTGCAGCCCGACCTGCTCCTCCAGGGCGGCCTGCTGGGCCGGGCTGACGGGGATGATGCGTCCGGGCAGGAGCTTGCGGTCCTCGGGGCTCAGTGCTTCGGCGCCCTTGTCGCGGAATTCCGTCAGCACCCGGCGGGGGATGTTCAGGGCCGCCACGGGCAGGCCGTACTGCTCGGCCAGTTCGAAGACAGGCCTGTACTGGGCGTAGGGGAAGCCCCACAGCTTCTCCCATCCGACCTCATCGCCCAGTTCCGCGGCCGACAGGGCGCGGGCGTTGAAGCGGTCCAGGACGGGCTGGGCCGTGACCGGGAGCATCTCCAGGCCGATAGCGAAGCGAGCCCCGCCGCCGGCCATGCCCTCGATGAGGCGGGCCTTGACGGCGTGGTCGCAGAGGTTGGTGTGGCTCTCGCCCAACAGGACGAAGTCCGCGGAGCGGGCCAGGCCGGCGACGGCGTCATCGGCCAGCACTGTCCCATCGGCCGAAAGGAAGGACCCGGCCGGCGGCGACACCCAGGGGGGCGTCACCGCCGTCGGTTTTGCGCAGCCGGCCAGCACGGCCAGCAGCAGGGGCAGGACCAGGCGGGTCATCAGTCCCAATTGCGCTTGTCCTCGATGAAGCGGATCTGCGGCGGCAGGGTGCCGGGCGTGAGGATCTTCAGAGCCGGGCGGATCTTGATCTTCTCGCGGAACATGTGCAGCAGCTCTTCCTCGCGCTTGAAGCCCGAGGTTTCGATCAGAAGCGTCATCTCGTCGATGCCGCCGGGGTTGGTAACCTCGATCTGCCATCTCTTGATTTCCTCGAAGCCCGAAATGACCTGCTCGACCTGGTGCGGGTACACGAACATGCCCTTGATGCGGGCGGTGGTGTCCACGCGGCCGACGATGGTCCCGAGGCGCGGGGAGGTGCGGCCGCAGGGGCAGGGCGCGCGGTCGATGTAGGACAGGTCGCCCGTGGCCAGGCGGATGAGGGGATAGGTCTTGTTGAAGGCCGTGACCACGATTTCGCCCACCTCGCCGTCCTTGAGCGGGATGCCCGTGTCGGGGTGGCAGATTTCGACGTAGGCGCGGTTGGCGATGTGCAGGCCGTTCTTGTGGAAGCATTCGTAGCCGATGCAGCCCACGTCTGCCGTGCCGTAGCCCTGGCGCATGATCAGGTCGAACTTCTTTTCCAGGGTGGAGCGCATCTTCTCGGAGAACTTCTCGCCCGTGACGAAGGCCACCTCGAGGTAGAGGTCCTTGCGCAGGTTCAGGCCCTTCTCCTCGCCCTTCTGGGCCAGGTGCATGAGATAGCTCGGCGTGCCGACGTAGCCCGTGACGCGCAGCTTCTTCATGATGTCCAGCTGACTGCCGGTGTTGCCGGGGCCCGTGGGCACCACGGCGCAGCTCAGCTGGCGCAGGGGCTCCTCGAACATGAGGCCGGCCGGGGTCATGTGGTAGTTGAAGGTGTTCTGGACCAAGTCGCCCGAGCGGAAGCCCGCGGCGTAGAAGCTCTCGGTCCAGCCCCAGTAGTCGTCACCCCTGTCCTCGGGGTCGAAGATGGGACCGGGAGACAGGAAGACGCGGCGCAGCTCGCCCAGGTCCTTGGTCAAAAGGCCCCCAAGGCGAGGGCCCATGGACTGCAGGAAGATGAGTTCCTTCTTCTTCAGGATGGGCACGTGCTTGAGGTCGATGAGGTCGCGGAACTTCTCCACGGAGAACTGGGCGCGGTCAAAGCGTTTCTTCACGTCCTCGGAATATCTGTATGCGTACGAAAGCAGCTCCTTGAGCTGGATCTGGTAGTATTTCTGGCGCTCGGTGGCGTCCAGAACTTCGCGCCGGCTGAAAATGCCTTCAGTGCGATCCTTGCGGGTCATCAGCGCTCCTCCTTGCGGGGCTCGGTCCGGCCGTGGGGTCGGGGTTGAAAGGTGAAAGAAAATTCATCTCTACAGGAATAGAAAAAGGATTTGCAAGAGGCTTCTTGCAAATCCTTGAAATAGAAAGCGATTTGAACTTGCGGCTATTCTTCCGGCAACTCGCCGTCCCCGGCGTCTTCATCCGCCGGGCCTTCGTAGTCCGGGGTTTCCGGCTCCTCGAGCTGGGCGTAGGTGCGCGCGAAGACCAGGAATCCCGTGTGGGCGACCATGCGGTCGTCGGGGCGCAGGCGCTCGGGCACGGGCTTGTAGTGGCGCAGGAATATCTCGAGCACCTCGATCTGCCGGAACGGTCCGCCCTCCATGGCTTTCAGCAGGTCCTGGACCTGGTTGGTGGTCGGCAGCAGAAAGCCGATCGGCGCACCCGGAACAACGGCGCCGGGGATATGATGGATGTAGTCGCAGGGTTCGCGCACGTCCAGGAACAGGGCGTCGGCGGCGTGAGGGTGGAAGCCCTCGGCGATATCGTGGTGGAACTGCTCCACACGATGGGCCAGACCGATGCGCTCCAGGTTCTGGCGGCAGAGGGTGTAGAACTCCTCGCGGCGTTCGTAGGTGTAAACCTTGCCCGTGTCGCCGACCAGCCAGGCCAGGGCCGTGGTCAGGCCGCCGGAGCCGCAGCCGGCCTCGACGATGCGGCAGCCCGGGCCGATGCCCAGCTTCATGGCGATGTACCCGATCTCCTTGGGGTAAATGATCTGGGTGCGGCGTTTGACGGACTTGATCAGGTCGTAGAGGGTCGGCCGCATGACCGTGAAGGGGTAGCCCTTGTGGGTCAGGACCTGCTGTCCCCAGCCCGCGGCGCGGACCTCGTCGAGGTGGAGAATCCCCTCGTTGGTGTGCATGACCTGCCCTTCCTGGGCGGAAACGAAATATCTCTTGTCCTTTGCGTTGAGCAGCATTACCAGCTGTCCCGGTTCGAGCATGTGGCCTCCTGTGCAGTGAGAAGGCGGGAGTAGCCATGGCAAAATGGGATGTCAAGCCAGCGCCTGCCCCTCGAAGGGTTTTTCTTGCTATGGACACGCCTGCCGGGTATGTATTCCCCTTGAATCGTAGCGCGGCGTGCGTCCGGCAGTGACCGGCCCCTTTCGCCTCCTCTAGAGCCCCGCGCCCAGCGTTCGCAAATTTTCATCGGATTTCCGTCCGCAAATTTCACCATTTTTCCCGGCCCTGCCGGAAACCTTTTTCATTTGAGGATGTTCATGGGAGAAAAGCAGAAGCGCAAGATGTTCATCAGCGTGTTGCCTGGCGAACAGGTCGAGGTGGCTATCATGGAGGATGGCATCGTCGTCGAGTACTACGTCGAGATGCTCCACCAGAGCAAAACCAAGGGCAACATATATAAAGGAAAGATACACAACATCGACCAGGCCCTGCAGGCCGCCTTCATCAACTACGGGGCCGAGAAGAACGGCTTTCTGCAGGTCGATGAGGTTCACCCCGAATACTACCAGAGCGACGTGCCCACCCGCGGCAAGTACCCGCCCCTGCAGAAAGTTTTGAAGCCCGGCCAGGAAGTGCTGGTGCAGGTCGTCAAGGAGCCCGTGGGCTCCAAGGGCGCGTTCCTGACCACCTACCTGTCCATTCCGGGACGCTATTTCGTGCTGACCCCGGGCCGCGAGCAGCTCGGCATCTCCCGCAAGATCGAGGACGAGAAGGAGCGCGACCGCCTGAAGGAGGTCGTGGAGGAGCTCAAGCTCGACGAGGGCCTGGGCGTCATCGTGCGCACGGTCAGCGAAGCCCAGAGCAAGAGCAGCCTCTCCAAGGACCTGCAAGTCCTGAAGCGCCTGTGGAAGGACATCCGCAAGAAGGGCATCTCTTCCGACTCCCCTTCCCTGGTCTACGAGGAGAAGGACCTGGCCTTCCGCGCCATCCGCGACTACCTGACCCCGGACATCGCCGAGTGCTGGGTCGACGACGAGGAGACCGCCAGGCAGATCACCGAGTTCGCGACCCTCCTGTTCCCGCGCCGCAAGACGTTCATCAAGGTCCACACCGAGACCGAGCGTACCCTCTACGAGCGTTTCCGCATCGAGGCGCAGCTGCAGAAGATCTTCAGCCGCTCGGTCAACCTGCCCAGCGGCGGCCAGCTCGTCATCGACCACACCGAGGCCCTGACGGCCATCGACATCAACTCCGGCAAGATCGGCGGCGAGAAGAATTTCAAGGAGATGGCCCTGCGCACCAACATCGAGGCCGCCAGGGAGATCCCCAACCAGCTCATGCTGCGCGACATCGGCGGCCAGATCGTGGTCGACTTCATCGAGATGAAGGACGGCAAGCACATCCGCGAGGTCGAGAAGGAGCTGCGTCAGGCCCTCAAGGTCGACCGGGCGCGTACGGACATCGGGCGGATCTCCAAGTTCGGCCTGCTCGAGATCGTGCGCCAGCGTCTGGGCACGTCGGCCCTGTCCGGGAGCCTCGAGCCCTGTCCGCACTGCTCCGGCGCCGGCACCCGCCGCAACCTGGAGTGGCGCTCCATGCAGGCCCTCAAGGACCTGTACCGCGAACTGCGCAAGGACAAGCAGACCGAGCCCTTCACCTACACCACCGATGCGGACCTGATGCACTACCTCGTCAACCGCAAGCGTGAAAAGCTTCTGGAGTTCGAGCAGACCTTCGAGCGCAAGATCTACATCATGCCCTCGGCAACGCCCAGCTGCGCATTCTGCTAGGTTCTTCGATGAAAATACTGGTTCACATGTGCTGTGGGCCGTGCGCCATCACGCCTGTCCTGGCCCTCCTCGAGGCCGGGGCTGGCGTGACCGGCCTGTACTACAACCCCAACATCCACCCCCTGCAGGAATACCTGCGCCGTCGCGAGGGGGTGGCCCAGGTGGCCGAGCGTCTCGGCATTCCGGTCATCTTCAAGGACGACGAGTACGACCCGCAGGCGTATTTCCGGGCCGTGACCTTCCGCGAACCCAACCGCTGCGCCCCGTGCTATGCCCTGCGCCTGGAGCGGACCCTGTCCATCGCCCGGCGCGGCGGGTTCGACGCCTTCACGACCACGCTCCTCTACAGCAAGTTCCAGAAGCATGAGCAGATACGGACCATGGGGCAAGATCTGGCCCAGGGAGCCGGCGTGGCGTTTCATTACGAGGATTTCAGGGCGGGGTGGTCCGAAGGCATCGCCCTGTCGAAGGAGTGGGGAGTCTACCGCCAGCAGTACTGCGGGTGCCTGTACAGCGAGTTCGAGCGGTATTCCTCCGAACTGCGCACGCGCGCCTGATTCATGCTGCTCTACGTTCATGTACCCTTCTGCGTGCGCAAGTGCGGGTACTGTGCCTTTCACTCCGGGCCATTTTCTGCGCCCGAGGCGGAGCGTTATGTGGAGCTCGTGCTGCGCGAACTGGACTGCCGGGGAAAGGCCCTTGGGCGGCGCGCGGTGGAGACGGTCTACATCGGCGGCGGGACACCCTCCCTGCTGACCCCGGCGCAGATCGGGGCCATCCTTGAAGGTGCGGCTGCGCGCTTCGACTTGGAAGCGGGGGCCGAGATCACCCTGGAGGCCAACCCCGAGTCGGCCTTGAAGACCGGCTTTCTGGTCGCGGTGCGGGCCTTGGGCGTCAATCGCCTGAGCCTCGGCGTGCAGAGCCTGCGGGACGACCTGCTGGCCACACTCGGCCGAGCCCACGACGCCGCACGGGCCCGCCTGGCGGCGCGGGCGGCGCGCGAGGCGGGGTTTTCGAACCTGAGCCTGGACATGATCTGGGGGCTGCCCGGTCAGGACGTGTCCGCGTGGCTCGCGGACCTGGCCGGCATCGTGGCGCTGGCCCCGGAACACGTCTCCTGTTATGGCCTGAGCCTGGAGGAGGGCGCGCCGCTGGCCGAGGCCGTCGACGCCGGGGGGCTGTCCCTGCCCGACGAGGAGGAGGGGGCCCGCATGTATTTGGAAGGGTCGGCGTATCTCGAATCCGAAGGGTTCGGGCATTACGAGATCTCGAACTACGCCCGGCCCGGCCGCGAGAGCCGGCACAACAGGGGGTACTGGTCCGGCCGGGACTACCTGGGTCTGGGCCCGGCAGCCGTGTCCACCCTGGGCGGGCGGCGCTGGGCGAACCCGGCCGGTCTCGACGAGTACGCCCGCACGGCGGCCATTGGCGCCGAAAGGGAAGGGACGGAGATCCTGACCGCCGATGTGCGGCGGCAGGAAATGGTCATGCTGGCCTTGCGCACGAGGGACGGCCTGGACCTGCAAGAATTCATGGCAGCGACCGGAATTGAGTTTCCGCGGCGCGACCCGGCTGTCGAGCGGCTTCGCTCCAGCGGGCTGGTCCGCCTCGGCGCTGGTCGCCTTCAACTGACACGCGAGGGCATGCTGGTCAGCAACTCCGTCATCGAGCTGGTGCTCGGAGTCCTGGACCGCACGCCCGCATCAACCGCGCAGGAATCGTATGACTGACAACACAGAATTTGGTGAGACCCCGAACGGGACATCCCAAAACGAGAATTTCGAAGCACAGGCATTCACCATGGCAGACCTGCCGCCCGTCCTGCGGGCCGCATCGCTGCGCCTGAACTGGACCGAGCTCATGCCGGTCCAGACCCAGACCATCCCGCTCATGCTGGAGGGGCTCGACGTCATGGTCCAGTCCCAGACCGGCAGCGGCAAAACCGGCGCCTTTCTGCTACCGACTCTGAACCGCATCGATACGGCCTTAGGCGCGCCCCAGGCCATGGTCCTGGTCCCGACCCGCGAGCTGGCCGTGCAGGTCACGCGCGACGCCGAGGAACTGGGCCGGGAGTGCGGCGTGCGGCCCGTGTCCATCTACGGCGGCGTGGGCTACAAGGGCCAGATCCAGGGACTGGAGAGCGGGGCCCAACTGGTCATCGGCACGCCGGGCCGCATTCTCGACCATCTGCTCAAAGGCACCCTCAACCTGGACCGGCTGAAGGTCATGATCTTCGACGAGGCCGACCGCATGCTGTCCATGGGTTTCTACCCGGACATGAAGCAGCTGCAGCGCTACCTGCCGCGCGGCTTGCAGTCGGCCATGTTCTCGGCCACCTACCCCGGCCACGTGAAGCGTCTGGCCCAGCAGTTCCTGAAGGACCCGGTCTTCGTCTCCCTGAGTCAGGAGCACGTCCACGTCAGCGAGGTGCTGCACGTGGTCTACAAGGTGCCGGCCATGCAGAAGAGCCGCATCCTGGTCAAGATCATCGAGCAGGAGAACCCGGCCTCGGCCATCATCTTCTGCAACACCAAGGCAGACGTGCACTTCGTGGCCACGGTCCTGCGCCGTTTCGGCTACGACGTGGGCGAGATCAGCGCCGACCTGACCCAGGCCGCCCGCGAGGAGGTCCTGGAGAAGCTGCGCCTGAACAAGCTCAAGTTCCTGGTGGCCACGGACGTGGCCGCGCGCGGCATCGACATCCATGAGCTGTCCCACGTCTTCCAGTACCAGCCGCCCCAGGACCACGAGGCCTACGTGCACCGCACGGGACGCACGGGCAGGGCCGGGGCGGCGGGCGTGGCCATCTCGTTCGTCTCGGGCATGGAGGAGATCGAACTCGAGCAGATCGCCAAGAAGTTCTCCATCCCCATGGTCGAGCACCAGGTCCCGGCCGACGAGGAACTGGAGACGCTCATTTCCCAGCGCGCGGTCTTCCTGCTGGAGTCTCGCCTGCGCAAGGCCGACAACATCCAGAAGGAACGCATGCAGCGCTTCATGCGCACCGTGGGCGAACTGGCGACCAATGACGATTCCCGTGCCCTGCTGGCCATGCTCGTGGACGAGTTCTACCAAGCCACGTTCCATGCACCGCTGGAGCAGCCGTCGGAGAAAATGGTCGACATGGTCCGCCCGGTGCCCATCGAGGTCCGCCAGGCGGCCCCGGTCGAGGGCGGCCGGGCCGAGGGCGAGAAGCGCCGCCGCAAGCGTTCCCGCAAGAAGCCGGGCAACGGAGGCGAGGCGCGAGAACAGGAGCGGACCGATGCTTCTTTGACGTCGCAGGAAGAGGACGCATACGTCTCCGCACCCGAGGCGGCGGCCGCTCCGCAGGCGGAAGCTCCACTGCCGCAGCGTGATGCGGCCCCGGCTGTGGAGCTCGACCGCGAAGAGCCGGAAGACGAAGAGCTGACTCCGCTCGAAGAGGTTTCTGGCGGCAGTCCTGCGGAAGCGGTGGATGGCCAGCCTGCGACCGCGCCGAAGAAGCGTCGTCGCCGCCGCCCGCGGAAATCCTCTGCCCAGAAGGCCGAAGGGGCCCGTGACGGCGGAGCCGAGCAGGCGCCTGCCGAGGCCCGTCCCGCGGCGCGCAAGGAGCCTGCGGAGCCGCGTTCGGCGGAGGACGCGCCAGCGCCCAAGGGAGCGGGCAATGACCGGGGCCGTTCCCGGGGCAGGAAGCCTGCGGACCAGCCGGCCGAGCCTGCGAAGCCCAAGAAGAAGATATTCCTCGAATGAGCACAAGCCCCGGCCTCGCCGGGGTTTTTTGTTCAGGGCACATGCCGTGAGGACGGGGCTGCCGTCGGCCGGATTCCGGTGATTGCTGCTTTGCGGTCGACGGGAAGGTTGAATTCGCGTAGGTGAAATGGTGCAGCCCCGCACTGAAAAATCGAGGCCGGTTTCATTTCATCCCGGGAAAGGGATCCGCTGCGGGACAGGAGGCAACATGACACACGAACGACGCACGAGAAGCCGCGTCAACCTGGAATTTCCCCTGACCATCGCCTTCGAGGGCAAGCGCGTCCGGGGGCGGGTCCATGACTTGAGCCTCAAGGGGCTGTCCTGCTCCACGGAGGAGTGGATTCTGCCCGGCAAGGAGTGCGAGGTGACCCTGGAACTGGAATCGGGGCTGCGAATGCACATCCACGGCCGCATCATCCGGGCCGGCCAGGACGGGGCCATAGACTTCCTGCGCATGGACGAGACGAGCTTCAGTCACCTGCGCAACCTCGTCAGGCTCTACGCCGAGGATGCGGACGTCGTGGACGAGGAACTGCGCCGTCCGGCGTTCACTCCAGAGGGCGGGCCTTTTCCAGAGTGAGCAGGGTCTGTTTCAGGGGCAGACCGGGACCGAACCCGCCCAGCCCCAGGTCCGCGGCCAGGACGCGATGGCATGGGTACAGCAGCGGCCAGGGGTTGCGGGCCATGACGCTGCCGACGGCCCGGGCCGCGCGTGGCGAGCCGCACATGGCGGCCAGCTGTCCGTAGGTGGTGAAGGCCCCGCGGGGCACGCGGCGGCGCAGGTTGTCCAGGACCAGGATCGAAAAGGCCGAAAGCCCGTTCCAGTTCATGGGCAGCTCCGGCCAGACATCCTCTTCCAGAAGTCCGTAATCCGCGACGATCCGCGCCAGTTCCGCCCCGAACGGTGAGCGCGGCGGGGTGGCCGGCCTGCGGTCGCCGCTCAGGTCGATGGCCGTCAGCAGGCCGTCCCGCCAGTGAAACGTGGCCGAAAACCAGTCGTTGGTGAAGGTCTCCGCGGTCGTATTCATGCTTATTTTCCTCCCTCGGGATTGAACCATTGCGGCAGTGGAAAGCCCAGCGCCTTGCCCTGCCAGGTATCCTCGTGCGCGAGCAGCCTCCTGGCGGCGTCGAGATATCCGGCCTTGTCCAAGGCCCAGTCCGGGGCAACCAACTCGCCGGGGGCGGGGTCGCCGCCGAGCCGGTGCACCACGATTTCCGGCCGCAGCAGGGCAAGCCCCCGCACCAGCCAGCGCATGGACTCCTCCTTCGTGAGAAGTTCCACGCGCCCTTCGCGCCAGTCCCGCGCCAATGCCGTGCCCCGGCAGATGTACAGATTGTGGAATTTGACGCCGGCCACGGGCAGGCTGTTGACAACGGCCATGGTTTGTTCGAAGTCCGCCAGGGTTTCGCCGGGCAGACCGGTGATGACGTGGGCGCAGACCTTGATGTCCCTTTCCCCTGCCTCGCGCGCCCAGCGCATGAAGCAGGCCGCGTCGTGGCCCCGGTTGATGCGCCGCAGGGTGCGGTCGTGGGCCGACTGCAGCCCAAGGTCCAGCCAGACCTCCTCGAAGGGGGCAGCCCGCAGGACGTCCAGCTTTTCCTCGTCCAGGCAGTCCGGACGGGTGCCGATGGCGATGCCGAGGAGGTCGGGCAGCCCTTCAAGCTCCTGCATCATGGCCCGCAGCCGCGCGGCCGGTCCATAGGTGTTGGAGAAGGACTGGATGTAGCCCAGGAAGCGGATTCCCGCGCCTCTGGCCAGGATGCGTTCGCGGCCGGCCAGGTACTGCTCCGCAAGGGACATTGCGGCTGCCTGGCCCGTTCCGGAGCCCTTCTCGTTGCAGAAGGCGCATCCGCCGACGGAAATGCTGCCGTCGCGGTTGGGGCAGGAACTGCCTGCGTCCAGGGGGATCTTGCGGACCCGGCGCCCGAAACGTCGCCGGAAATAGACCGAGAGGGAATGGAATCGGTTTGGTGACATGCCTGGTATGATTGAAATTTGTCCCTTCCGGGGCGGTAGTTGCCTGCGCGGTGATCTTCTGGTATTCAGCGCGGCTCATTACACGTCATTTTTCCGGCCCACCGGGCCGGTGTTCCGCCTTGGCATGTCCCGGAAGTGTCCGCGCGAGCGGACCATGCTGAACATGATAAAAGAGGAAATATATGTCCAGAATTTTGGATAAGATTTTAGGGTTCTTCTCGAACGACCTGGCCATCGATCTCGGGACCGCCAATACCTGCGTCTATGTCAAGGGCAAGGGCATCGTCCTGCGCGAACCCTCCGTCGTGGCCGTCAAGCGCGACAACCGCGGCAACAACAAGGTCCTGGCCGTTGGCTCCGAGGCCAAGCGCATGCTCGGCCGCACGCCCGGCAACATCGTGGCCATCCGGCCCATGAAGGACGGCGTCATCGCCGACTTCGAGGTGACCGAGGCCATGCTCAGGCACTTCATCTCCAAGGTGCACAACAGCCGCCGGCTGGTGCGGCCGCGCATCGTCATCTGCGTGCCCACGGGCATCACCCAGGTCGAGAAGCGCGCCGTGCGCGAATCGGCCCAGAGCGCCGGCGCGCGCGAGGTCTTCCTCATTGAGGAGCCCATGGCCGCGGCCATCGGGGCCGACCTGCCCATCACCGAGCCGACGTCCAACATGGTCGTGGACATCGGCGGCGGCACCACGGAGGTGGCGGTCATCTCCCTGGCGGGCATCGTCTACTCCAAGTCCGTGCGCATCGGCGGGGACAAGATGGACGAGGCCATCCTGCAGCACGTCAAGCGCAAGTACAACATGCTTATCGGCGAAAGCTCGGCCGAGGACATCAAGATGACCATCGGCTCGGCCTATCCCCTGGACGAGGAGCTGATCATGGACGTCAAGGGCCGCGATCTCGTCTCGGGCATCCCGCAGAATATTTCCATCACCTCCGAGGAGGTGCGCAAGGCCATCTCCGAGCCCGTGGACTCCATTGTCCAGGCCGTGCGCATCGCCCTGGAGCAGACGCCGCCCGAACTGGCCGCGGACATCGTTGACCGGGGCATCGTGCTGACCGGCGGCGGGGCGTTGCTCAAGGGCCTCGACAGCCTGCTGCGCGAGGAGACCTCGCTGCCCATCACCGTGGTGGAAGACCCCCTGTCCACGGTGGCCCTGGGTTCCGGCAAGGTTCTCGACAACCTGGACGTGCTGCGCGAGGTAACCATCGATTAGACGTATGTCGCCCCGTTTCAAATATCTGCTTCTGTTCTTCTTTCTTCCGCTTTTTCTCTACTTTTCCATGTACACGTGGAACTGGAAGACGGGGTATCTGGACCGGCTGGCCGCCATGGTCGGTCTGGATGTCGCCGGCTGGGCCATGACTCCGGGGCGTTGGCTGCAGAACAACGTCGATGAGTTCTGGTCGCGCTACGTCTATCTGGTTGGGGTGCGGCAGGAGAATGAGGACCTGACCCAGCGAGTCCGCGAACTGGAGCTTGAACTGGTCCGGCTCTCGGAAAAGGCCAAGTCGGCCGACCGCCTGACGTCGCTGCTGCGCTTCAGCCCCGAGGCCGGCTGGCAGACGCGCGGCGGCCGGGTCATCGGCCAGCGGCTCGGACCCAACGCCATCCTGGAGACGCTGCTCATCGACCTGGGCACGGTCCACGGTGTGCGGGCCAACGATCCGGTCATCTCGCCGCGCGGGGTGGTGGGGCGCATCGCCAAGCCCGGGCTGCATTTTTCCTCGGTCCTGCTCCTTTCGGATTCGACCAGCCGGATACCGGTCATCACCAGCGACGGGCGGGTCCCGGCCATTGTCCAGGGTCAGGGGCCGGGCGCGTTTCTTGAAGTCAAGTTCATCCCCCGCAACGATCCCGTCTCCCCGGGCGAAATCCTGATCAGCTCCGGGCAGGGCGGCGTTTTTCCCAAGGGAATCCCCGTGGCCCGCGTGGTCGAAGTGACCCCTGCCGACGTCTCCCTGTTCCAGAAGGTCTACGCCGAGCCGTTGCTGGCCCTGAGGTACTACGAAGAACTGCTGGTCCTGAGCCGCGCGGACGGGTACGATCCGGGACAGCCCGTAACCGCCGTCGGCGATGGGCAACCCGCGGCAAACAGTACCGCAGGTCCGGTCGATGCGACCGCCGGTTCGGCCAAGGCCGCTGCGAATTCGACCGGCGGCTCCCAGGGGCCGTCTGCGGCCAATGCGACGAAGCCGGCTGAACCAGGGACCGAGCCGTCCAAGCCAGCGCGCCATCCCGTGCGCAAGAGGTCGTGAGATTGTCCGCCACCCCTTACGGCCGGCGACGTCCGGGCCAGATGCCCGACCCGGTCTGGTGGGCGGGGTATCTCGTGCTCGCCCTCTGGGCCCAGGAAATGTCCGGAGGGTTCGATTTTCTGACCCCCGGACTTCTCGTCTGCCTTCAGACCGGACGGTGGTGGACGGTGGGCTGGATGACCGTGCTGTGGACGCTCGTGCAGGAAGGGATCGGCAATCTGGCCTTCGGCGTGGCCGTGCTCTTCTACGCCGGGATGTTCGCCTTGTTTCTGCTCACCAAATGGCTGCTCGAGCCTGAAAATCCGCTCTTCATCCTTCTTTTCTCCCTGGTGCTCTCCGTGTGGGCCTGGGCGGTCCTGAGCGGCGCCATCAGCTTCCAGGAAATCGGGGCGCGGATGCATGCGCCCTGGCCGTGGATCGCAAAGCAGTGGCTGGCGTATGTGCTGTTCTGGGGCGGGATGCTGATCGCATACCGCAGGTGGGGCGGACATGGGCGCGTTTGACACCCCCGAAAGACCCCGGATTTTTTCCGGCCCCAACCTGCTGCTGATCTGCATCGTCCTGCTTTTTTGCGTTTTCGGCATCCGCCTGTGGTATCTGCAGATCTACAAGAACGATTTCTACACCAGCCGCGCCCAGGAAAACAGGACCCGGCAGAGCACAATGTTTTCGCCGCGCGGAATCATCCGCGACCGGGACGGCGTGCTTCTGGCAGAGAACACGCCTGCCTACGCCCTAGCCCTGGTCCGCGAGGATTGCCCGGACATCCCGAAGACCCTCGACCAGGTCAGCCGCTGGACAGGTCAGCCGCGCGACGAGTTGGAGAAGGTCTTCGAGATCGGTCGAAAGCGGGTCAAGCACTTTGACGAGCAGGTCATCGTGCCCAACATCCCCTTCGAACTCGTGGCCCTGGTCGAAGCGCACCGGCTGGACTGGCCGGGCCTGACCATCGCCGTGCGGCCGAAACGCTCGTACGCCTACGGCCCGACCCTGGCCCACGTTCTCGGCTACGTGGCCAGGGCCAACGAGGAGGAGCTCAACGACGACCCGGACCTGCAGCTCGGCGACGACGTCGGCAAGCAGGGTGTGGAGTACGTGCTGGAACGCCGGCTGCGCGGGGCCAAGGGGCTGGAGGAGTTCGAGGTCGATGCGTCGGGCCGTGTGCTGTCATCCAGGATCGTCACCCAGCCGGTCAAGGGCGAGGACCTGAGCCTGAGCGTCTCCCTGAGTCTGCAGGAAGTGGCGACCAAGGCCTTGGACGGTCGCGCGGGGTCCGTGGTGGCCCTGGACGCGGACACGGGTGAAATCCTCGCCCAGGTCAGTCTGCCCAGCTACGACCCCAACGAGTTCGTGGTCGGCATCAGCCACGCCAAGTGGAAGGAACTCCTCGAAGACCCGGAGCATCCCATGCAGAACCGTCCCGTGCAGAGCGCCTACCCGCCGGGTTCGGTCTTCAAGCTGGTCGTCGGCGGGCTGGCCCTGGAAAGCGGCTCGGTGACCCCGGCCACGACCGTGTTCTGCTCGGGCAGCTACAAACTCGGCGAGCGGTCCTTCCGGTGTTGGAACAAAGGCGGGCACGGGCTTGTCGATTTCAAGAAGTCGCTGCGTGAGTCCTGCGACGTATACTATTATCAACTCGGTGAACGCCTCGGCGTAAACGCCATCAGCGACTACGCGACACGCTGCGGTTTCGGTGTCAGGACCGGCGTCGAACTGCCGCACGAGCGGTCGGGAAACATGCCCACCGCCGAATGGAAGCTCAAGCGCTTCGGCGAGAAATGGCAGCGCGGCGAGACCCTGAACTATTCCATCGGCCAGGGGTACACCCAGACGACCCCGTTGCAGGTGGCCCGATTCGTGGCCGCGCTGGTCAACGGCGGGAAGCTCCTGCGGCCGACGCTGCTCGCCACGGCTTCGCCAGATGTCATCGGCGAGCTGCCCATGAAGGCCTCTACGCGCAAGCTCATCCTCGACGCCATGGTGGCCACGGTCGAGGAGGACAGGGGCACCGCCCGCCTGCTGCGCCGTACGGGCATCCGCATCGGCGGAAAGACGGGCACGGCGCAGGTCGTCAAACTCATGGACAAGTACGAGAAGAAGAAAACCCAGGAGATCCCCTACAAATACAGGGATCATGCCTGGCTGGCGGGGTTCGCGGAAAAGGACGGGCGGCGGTATGTGGCCGTGGCCATGGTCGAGCACGGCGGACACGGAGGCTCGGACGCCGGGCCTGTGGTCGCCGCGGTGTTCGACGCCCTTTTCGGCGTGCAGCAGGGGAATTGAGGGGAGACGCACATGTTCGACAGACGCCTTGTCTTCCACATCAACTGGGGGCTCGTGGCCCTGACCGCGATCCTCTTCCTGGTCGGGGTGATCAACCTCTATTCGGCCAGCGCCCTGCGCGTCGCGACGGGCATCGAACTCGACAGCTACTTCAACAAGCAGCTGCTCTGGGGCGGCGCGGGCCTGCTGGTCATGTCCTGCATCGTCCTTGTGGACTATCGCCATTTCAAGGCCGTGTCCTGGCCCTATTTCGTCCTGTCGCTGCTTCTCTTGGTCGGGGTGAGCGTGGCCGGGAAAACCATCTACGGGGCCAGACGCTGGCTCGACCTCGGGTTTTTCAACCTGCAGCCGACGGAACTGGCCAAGATAGCCGTGCTCATCCTGGGCGCGCGACTTCTGGCCCGAATGGACGGACGCCTCGGCTGGGTCAATCTGGGCAAGGTCCTCCTTGTGGGGCTCGTGCCGGCGGTGCTCGTGGTCAAGCAGCCCGACCTGGGGTCGGCCCTGAACATCCTGCTGATTCTGGGCGGGATGATCCTTTTCAAGGGCATCGCGGGCGGGGTCTTCAAAGTGCTGATCGTGGTTCTGCCCTCCACGCTGCCCTTCGGGTGGTTCTTTCTCCACGACTACCAGAAGCAGCGCATCCTGACATTCCTCGATCCCGGCAACGATCCCCTCGGCGCAGGGTATCACATCATCCAGTCCCAGATCGCCATCGGGTCGGGCGGTTTCTGGGGCAAGGGCTTCCTGCAGGGCACCCAGAGCCAGTTGCGCTTCCTGCCCGAGAAACACACGGACTTCGCCTTCGCCGTGTTCGGCGAGGAGTGGGGATTTTTCGGGTCCGTGATTCTGCTGACCCTTTTCTGCTCCTTCCTCTACCAGATCTACATCGTGGCCATGGAGGCCAAGGACGATTTCGGCAGCTATCTCGCCGCCGGGGTCTTCTTCTACTTCTTCTGGCAGATCCTCATCAACATGGGCATGGTCCTTGGCATCATGCCCGTGGTTGGCATCCCCCTGCCTTTCATCAGTTACGGGGGCAGCGCTTCCGTGGTCAATTTTTGCATGATCGGCGTGGTTCTCAACGTGGCCATGCGCAGGTTCGTCTTCAAGAACGCCTGAGGTTTCTGATCCGTTTTTTCGGAGCATGTCTTCTTTTCAGACTGGAGGTGCCGGAAAATGTTTCGGCACCGTTTCCGGTCGACGCGTTTTCATGGGTCAGAATGGTGCATCCAAGGCACGTGAATTTCTGAACAAAGTGCGCAAACCCAGGAGTTGCAAACCAATTTGCTGACAGTTTGTCCAAAAAGATTTTGACACGAAAATGGGAATCAGATAGAGGCCCTGTGACTTTGAACAAAAATTCACATACTTTTTGGGGGGCGGCATGATTGATCTCGATTGGACATTTTTTATGCAACTTGTGAACTTTCTGATCATCCTGACGGTGCTGAACCTGATCCTGTTTCGCCCGATCCGTGGGATCATCAAGAAGCGGGCCGAGGTCATGAGCGAAAAGCTCGGTTCCATCGAGGCCTTCACGGCCAAGGCTGAGTCCAAGCTCGAAAATTACAAGGCTTCCCTGTCCGGCGCCCGGGTCGAGGCGCAGCAGCTGCGCGTGTCCCTGAAGGCCGAAGGGTCAGAAGCCGAGGCCGCGGTCCTGTCCAAGGCCGGCGCCGAAGCCGCCGAGAAGGTCGCCGCCGCCCGCAAAGAGATCGATGGTCAGAAGCAGGCCGCCCTGAAGGCCCTGCGCAACGAAGTCGCGGGCTATGCCAAGAACGTCGCCGACAAGGTGCTCAGCAAGGCGTAGTCGGGCTGGAATTTCCTTGTGTGTCATAGATGTACTTTTTCATATAAGGAGGGCGGAATTTTGAAAAAATTCAAGACTGTCGGATTGGTGACGGCAGCACTGGTTCTTTGCGCGGCGATTGCCTTCGCCAGCGACGGAGAGGGTGGGGGCCACAATAAATGGCTCGACCTTCTGTATCGCTTTATCAATTTCGGCATCGTGGCCTTCCTGGTCTACAAGTTCGCGGGCAAGCGCGTTGCGGACATGCTGACCGGCCGCACCAAGCAGATCGAGACGGATCTGGCTGACCTCGACGAGCGTAAGGAAGACGCGGAGAAGCGCCTGCTGGAAGTTGAGTCGAGCATCGCCAATCTCGAGGCCGAGAAGGCCAAGATCCTTGCCGACGCCAAGGCCCAGGGCGAGGCCATGCGCCAGGCGATCATCGAGAAGGCCGAAGTCCAGGCTGCGCAGATCAAGGCTCAGGCCGAAGTTTCCGCGGCTCAGGAGGCCAAGCTGGCCATCGACGCCATCCGTGAAGAGCTGGCCGAAAAGATCGTCGCTGCCGCCGAAGACATGGTGAAAAAGCAGCTGAAGAAGAAAGATCACGAAGATTTGGTCAACGAATATCTTAAAAAGGTGGTGCTCAATTGACTGGGAATATCGTAGCAAGACGGTACGCCAAGGCGTTGTTCACCGTTGCGCAGGCGCAGTCCGACAAGGCTGTCATGGCGCAGTACGGCGACGACTTGGCCAGGCTGGCTGGAGTCCTGGAGAATGCGCCTGAGCTCACGAAGATCTTCCGCAACCCGATTTTCGGAGTGGAAGAAAAGAGAGGAGTGATCGTCAAGATTCTGGACAAGGTCGCGCCCTGCGCCATGGTCCGGAACTTCTGTCTGCTTCTGGCGGACAAGAACAGGCTGGCTTTTCTCCCCGAGATCAACGCGTCGTACGGCATGCTCCTGGATGCGGCCCAAGGCGTTCTTCGTGGCAAACTGGTGACGGCTGTGAAGCTTTCCGACGGGGTGCAGAAGAACGTTGTCGACAAACTGCAAAAAGAGTCGGGTCAGAAGGTGGTCCTCGATTACGAAGTTGATCAGGACATCATCGGCGGGCTCATGCTCAAGATCGGGGACAAGGTCCTTGACGCTAGTATTCGGGCTCAACTGCAAATTTTGAAAGAAAATATCAAAAGGGGTGAGTAGAGGCTATGCAGATCAAAGCAGAAGAAATTAGCCAGATCATCGAAGGCCAGATCAAGAACTACGAGAAAAAGGTCGAGATGAGCGAGACTGGCGTGGTCCTGTCGGTGGGTGACGGTATCGCCCGCGTTTACGGATGCGAAAACGCGATGGCCATGGAACTCCTCGAGTTTCCCGGTAACGTCATGGGCATGGTTCTGAACCTTGAAGAAGACTCCGTGGGCGTCGCTCTTCTCGGCGAGACCGAACACATCAAGGAAGGCGACATCGTCAAACGTACGGGCCGGATCTTCCAGGTTCCCGTCGGCGACGCGGTCATGGGCCGTGTCATCGACCCCCTGGGCAATCCCATCGACGGTCTGGGGCCGATTCAGACGGATATGTTCCGTAACGTCGAAATCAAGGCTCCCGGCATCATCGCCCGTAAGTCCGTGCATGAACCCATGTACACGGGTCTGAAGGCCATCGACGCCATGACCCCCATCGGCCGCGGACAGCGCGAACTGATCATCGGCGACCGTCAGGTCGGCAAGACCGCCGTTGGCGTCGACGCCATCCTGGCCCAGAAGAACAGCGACATCCACTGCTTCTACGTCGCCATCGGCCAGAAGCGCTCCACCGTCGCCCAGGTCGTCGAGGCCCTGCGTCAGAACGGCGCCCTGGCCTACACCACGGTCATCTCCGCCACCGCTTCCGAACCGGCTCCCCTGCAGTTCATCGCGGCCTACTGCGGATGCACCATGGCGGAGTTCTACCGCGACAACGGCAAGCACGCCCTGATCGTGTACGACGATTTGTCCAAGCAGGCAGTGGCTTACCGCCAGATGTCCCTGCTGCTGCGCCGCCCTCCGGGACGTGAAGCTTTCCCCGGCGACGTTTTCTACCTGCACTCCCGCCTGCTGGAGCGCTCCTGCAAGGTCAACGACAGCCTCGGCGCCGGTTCCCTGACCGCCCTGCCGGTCATCGAAACCCAGGCCGGCGACGTGTCCGCGTACATCCCGACCAACGTTATCTCCATCACGGACGGTCAGGTCTACCTGGAGCCGAACCTGTTCATGGCCGGCATCCGTCCCGCCATCAACGTCGGTCTGTCCGTCTCCCGAGTCGGCGGTGCGGCCCAGATCAAGGCCATGAAGAAGGTCGCCGGCACCCTGCGTCTTGACCTCGCCCAGTACCGCGAACTGGCCGCCTTCGCCCAGTTCGGCTCCGATTTGGACAAGGCCACCAAAACCAAGCTGACCCGCGGTGAGCGTCTGGTCGAACTGCTCAAGCAGCCCCAGTACCAGCCCATGCCCGTCGAAGAGCAGGTCGCCGTGCTGTACGCCGGTACCCGCGGCTACCTCGACGACGTCGCCGTGACCGACGCCATCCGCTTCGGTAACGAACTGGTCGATTTCATGCGCAACCAGAAATCCGACGTCCTGGCCGAAATCGTGCAGACCAAGGACCTTGGCGCCGAAACCGAAAAGAAGCTGGCCGCAGCCCTCACCGAGTTCAAAGCCGGTTTCAAAGCCTAGGATCGTTTAAGGAGTCGTAAATGGCATCACTGAGGGACATTCAAAACAAGATCGTCGGTGTGAAAAAGACCAAGCAGATCACGAAAGCGATGAACATGGTCGCTTCCGCGAAGCTGCGTGGTGCTCAGAACCGAATCGAGCGCTTCCGTCCCTATGCTGATAAGTTCCATGACATTCTTATCGATCTGGCTTCCCGCGCCGACGCCAGCGTTCATCCCCTGCTTGAGAAGCGCGAAGAGATCCAGAACATAGGCATCGTTCTGGTCACTTCGGACAAGGGGCTGTGCGGCAGCTTCAACGCGAACCTCTGCAACGCCGCCAACAGGCTGGCCAAGCAGAAGGAAGCAGAAGGCAAGACCGTCAAGTTTATCTGCATCGGAAAAAAAGGCAGGGATTTCATCCGCAAGACGAGGTTCGAGATCGTTTCGCAGTACGCTGAGAATATGACCAACTTCGATTTCCAGTTGGCCAGCGAAACGGGCAACCTCGTCATCGATGGATATCTCTCCGGACAGTTTGACGAAGTGCATATCGTTTTCGGAAAGTTCGTGAGCATCGCCAAGCAGGAAGCGACGTCGTCACAGATCCTCCCGGCCGAGACGGCCGAGGCGGAAGCACCGACCGGCGCCACCAGCGAATACATCTTCGAACCATCGGTGGAAGGGCTTCTGGCCGAACTTCTGCCCAGATACGTCAAGGTTCAGATGTACCGCGGCCTGCTTGATACTTCGGCCAGCGAGCATGCGGCGCGCATGTCGGCCATGGATAACGCGACCAAGAACTGCGACGAAATGGTCGGCAGCCTGACCCTTGTCTACAACAAGGCGCGCCAGGCGAGCATCACCACCCAATTAATGGACATCGTAGGCGGTGCCGAGGCACTGAAAGGATAAGGGGGCATAACGCATGAGTGCTGTTAATACCGGTAAAATAGTGCAGGTCATCGGGCCTGTTGTCGACTTGGAGTTTGCAGAAGGCAAACTTCCAGGCATCCTGAACGCCATTCTAATCACCAACCCGACCATCGACGCCGAAGAAGACAACCTGGTCGTCGAAGTCGCCCAGCACCTTGGCAACAGCGTCGTCCGCTGCATCGCCATGGACAACACCGACGGTCTCGTCCGCGGCCAGGTCGGCAAGGACACGGGCAGGCCCATCCAGGTGCCCGTAGGCAAGGCCTCCCTGGGCCGCATCCTGAACGTCGTGGGCCGCCCCGTGGACGAAAAGGGCCCCATCGTCGCAGAGAAGAGCTACCCGATCCACCGCACGGCCCCGAGCTTCACCGAGCAGTCGACCAAGATCGAAGTGCTTGAGACTGGCGTCAAGGTCATCGACCTGCTCGTCCCTTTCCCCAAGGGTGGCAAGATGGGCATGTTCGGTGGTGCCGGCGTCGGCAAGACCGTTATCCTCATGGAGATGATCAACAACATCGCCAAGAACCAC
Source organism: Desulfomicrobium escambiense DSM 10707 (assembly GCF_000428825.1). Lineage (NCBI taxonomy): Bacteria > Pseudomonadati > Thermodesulfobacteriota > Desulfovibrionia > Desulfovibrionales > Desulfomicrobiaceae > Desulfomicrobium > Desulfomicrobium escambiense. The sequence continues at coordinate 156,032 of NZ_AUAR01000005.1, forward strand.
GGCGGCATCTCCGTGTTCGCCGGTGTCGGTGAGCGCACCCGTGAAGGAAACGACCTGTACCATGAAATGATAGACGCGGGCGTTCTGGACAAAGCCTGCCTTGTCTACGGTCAGATGAACGAACCTCCGGGAGCCCGTTCCCGCGTCGCTCTGACCGCTCTGGCCGCCGCGGAGTACTTCCGTGACGAAGAAAACCAGGACGTGCTCCTGTTCGTCGACAACATCTTCCGTTTCACCCAGGCCGGCTCCGAAGTCTCCGCGCTTCTCGGCCGCATGCCCTCCGCCGTCGGTTACCAGCCGACCCTGGGCACCGACCTTGGTGAGTTGCAGGAACGCATCACCTCCACCAACAAGGGTTCCATCACCTCGGTGCAGGCCGTTTACGTTCCCGCCGACGACTTGACCGACCCCGCCCCGGCCACGACCTTCTCGCACCTTGACGGCACCATCGTTCTGTCCCGTCAGATCGCCGAGCTTGGCATCTACCCCGCGGTGGATCCGCTGGACTCCACGTCCCGCATCCTCGACCCCAACGTCATCGGCATGGACCACTACATGACCGCTCGCGCCGTGCAGAGAATCCTTCAGAAGTACAAGGACCTGCAGGACATCATCGCGATTCTGGGCATGGACGAGCTGTCCGACGAAGACAAGCTGACCGTTTCCCGCGCCCGCAAGATGCAGCGCTTCCTGTCCCAGCCCTTCTTCGTTGCCGCCCAGTTTACCGGCAAGGAAGGCCGCTACGTGAAGCTCGAAGACACCATCAAGGGCTTCAAGGAGATCATCGAAGGCAAGCACGATTCCATTCCGGAGTCCTGCTTCTACATGGTCGGCGGCTTGGACGAGGCTCTGGAAAACGCCAAGAAACAGTAATTCTTGCCCTGGGGTATTGATATGGCTAAGACAATAACGCTTGAAATTGTGACACCGGACAAGATGGTGCTGCAGGAAGAGGTCGACTACGTCGGCGCTCCCGGCATCAACGGTGAATTCGGTGTCCTGCCCAATCATATCCCGTTTCTCTCTGCGCTTGGTATAGGGAGCCTCTACTACAAACTGAACGGCAAAAAGTACTACGTCTTTGTTGCCGGCGGGTTTGCAGAGGTGTCCCCTGCGAAGGTGACAGTTCTTGCTGAAGTGGCGGAAAAAGCTGAAGAAATCGATCTGGAACGGGCCCGCAGGGCTCAGGAAAGAGCCGAGCAGCGCGCCAAGCAGCAACAGGAGAAATTGGATCACGCGGCCGTGCAGGCCGCCCTGGCCAGGGCGCTTCACCGCATGAAGTGTCGTGCTAGCGCCGTGAGCGAAGGCACGTGCCGCATGTAATGAAGGCTGTATGACGACTACGAAGGCAGGTTCTCCGGAACCTGCCTTTTTTTTGGCATCAGGCTCTTGAAGGGCGGCTCATCTGTCGATATTTTCCTGGTCTGTTTGCAAACGGGATTATGAGAACATCTGCGACGCCGGCGTCCTGTCAGGCGCCGATATTTCCCGCCAGTCGGGAGACTCTCGCACAGCTATGGAGTAACGGATGAGCGCCACATTGGGTTATGTTCTTCTTGCGGCCGGAAAGGGAACCAGGATGCATTCCGATTCCCCGAAGGTGCTGCAAGCGGTTTTGGGCAAGCCTTTACTTGGATATGTCTTCGATGCGCTTGCGCATGTCCCGCCAGGGCTCGTTTGGACGGTCATCGGGTTCGGGGCGCATGAGGTCCGCGCTGCATTTGCCGCACGGGATCTGCAATTCGTCCTGCAGGAAGAGCAACTGGGCACAGGGCATGCCGTTTCGCTCGCCTGGCCGGAGATCGTCGCCAGCGGTCTGACCCACGTCTGTGTTCTGAATGGAGACACCCCGTACGTGCCGGTGCAGGAAGTGGAGGCCCTTGCGGATTTGTGCCGAGATGAGGGCGCTGCAATGGGCATGCTGACCCTGGAGCTGGAAAACCCTTTCGGATACGGACGGGTAGTTCGGTTCCCAGATGGCACGGTCTTGCGTGTCGTGGAGGAAAAAGACTTCGATGCCGTGGAATATGGAGGCGAGATCAATGAGGTCAATTCCGGCGTCTACGTGTTCGATGTGGCCCAGTGCTCAGGGCTTTTGGCGAAGATGGACCGGGACAACGCCCAGGGCGAGTTCTATCTTACGCAGTTGATCAGCCTTTGCGCCGAGGCGGGGCTGTGCGTTGCAGGCATGCCGTTTGGCAGCTCCGAGCTGCTGCGCGGCATCAATTCTCCGCAGGAGTTGGTTGACTTCGAGGAAGCACTCCGAGCCCGGATTGTCGCGGGACATCTGCGGTCAGGCGTCATTCTGCGCGGTGGATCATCGATCGTCATCGGGCCCGATGTCGAAATCGCACCCGGGGCCGAGATCGTCGGTCCGTGCGAAATCTACGGGCGCACACGGATTGAGCGCGGCGCGCGCATCTCGTCCCACTGCTGGATCAGGGACGCGGTTCTTGGTCCTTGCCAAGTGAAATCCTTTTCTCATATTGAGGGGGCACGCATCGGCGAAGGTGCGTCGGTTGGTCCCTATGCCCGTCTCCGGCCGGGGGCAGACATCGGCCGCAAGGCTCGGGTCGGCAATTTCGTGGAGGTCAAGAATGCGACCCTCCACGAGGGCGCCAAGGCGGGGCACCTGTCCTACCTCGGCGACAGCGACATCGGCGCGGACGTGAACATCGGCGCGGGCACCATCACCTGCAACTATGACGGGGTGCGCAAGCACCGCACCGAGATCCGCGAGAAAGCCTTCATCGGAAGCAACACCGCCCTGGTGGCCCCGGTGGTCGTTGGGGCCGGGGCAGTTGTCGGGGCTGGGTCCGTGGTGACGAAGGACGTCCCTGACGCGGCCCTCTGCGTCGCCAGGGCCCGACAGACGAACATCGAGAGAAGAAAGCGCCAAGAAAAACCTCAATCCTAGGACGTTACATGGATATCCTGAATCAACTCACCGAGAAGATAACCCTTCTCCTGGAACGCCAGGAGGCCTTGAAACTTGAGAATTCGCAATTAAAGGAATCTCTTGAGCAGGAACGACAGACCAAGGAAGCGGTCCTGGCCAAGGTCGAAAATATCTTGAACAGGTTGCAAGAGGTTGATAGAAACTAGTCAATGCCAGGATACAATTTGACCGTGCTCGGCCTCGAACTTTCCTTCGAGGCCGACGTCCCGCCCGAGCGGATTCGCCAAGCGGTGGATTTCGTGCACAAGCGATACAGCGAGTTGCAGGGGCGGGCCAGCAACATGAGCAAGGAGCGGCTCCTGACATATCTGGCACTCAGTCTGGCCGACGATTATTTACATGATCAAGGGAGGCTGTCGCAGCTTGAAGGCAATCTGCAGCAGCTTCTTTCGAAGATAGATAGTCCTGAAGAACAGCAGACCTAAACCCTGGAGGGTCAGTGATTGGTGATGCGTTTTTGAGCCAATAAAGCGCAATTAGGGTAGCTTACAACGGCCTTGTGTGCATGCTCCGGATATTACCGGAGAAGCCTTATGGGCTGTAGCCAACCCCCTCTTAACTTAAGAGGTTCAAAATAAATCCCAACACTGCCTTCCGGGGCTTTTCAAAAGTCTGTCCCTTCGTTGACCAGGCCCGCCCGATTCCCTCCTTGCAGATGCGATCACACGCGCTGTCGTTCCGGACGTCCGATTGAAGGACAGGAGCGTCACTTTATGGCCCTCGCGCAGGCGTTTCAATATATTGCGCCAAGGAGTTTTTCATGGCTGACATCATCATCACCGCATTCATCTGTATCGGCATCGGTGCGGTAGCGGGTTATCTTTTCAAGAAATATATCACCGACAAGGAAATCGAGGACGCGCAGAAACTTTCCGAGCGCATTCTCGACGAGGCGAAGAAGGACGCCCAGGCCCACAAGAAGGAGCTGCTGCTTCAGGCCCAGGACGAGGTCTTTGCCTTGAAGAAGGAGATCGAGCAGGACGCCAAGGACCGCGAGCGCGAGCTCAAAAAGAACGAGGCCAGACTCCAGGCCAAGGAAGAGCGCCTGGAAAAGAAGGTCGAATCCCTGGCCCAGAAGGAAAGCGAGCTGGTCAACCTGGAGAAGAAGGTCGCCAGGCAGGAACGGGCCGTGGAGGAGAAGGAGGAGTCCCTGCAGGAACTGGTCACCCAGCAGCAGGCCAGGCTCGAGGAAATTTCGGGCCTGACGGCCGAAGAGGCCCGCACCCGCCTCATGCAGGAGATCGAGAGCAAGGCCCGGCATGAAGCGGCCAAGATGGTTCGCGTCATCGAGGTCGAAGCCCAGGAGACCGCCCACCGCAAAGCCCAGATGATCATCGCCAGCGCGGTCCAGCGCTACGCCGGTGACTACGTCGCCGAGCACACGGTCAGCTCCGTCGAGCTGCCGAGTGAGGACATGAAGGGCCGCATCATCGGCCGCGAAGGGCGCAACATCCGCGCCATCGAAGCCGCAACAGGGGTGGACCTGATCATCGACGACACCCCCGAGACGGTCATTCTTTCCGCCTACAACCCCCTGCGTCGCGAAGTGGCCAAGCGCTCCCTGGAGCGCCTCATCAGCGACGGCCGCATCCACCCCGCCCGCATTGAGGACATAGTCAAGAAGGTCGAGAAGGAGATGGACGTCCAGATCCGCGAGATCGGCGAGCAGGCCACCTTCGACCTCGGCGTGCACGGCATCCACCCCGAGATCGTGCGCCTGCTGGGGCAGCTGCGCTTCCGCACCAGCTTCACCCAGAACGTGCTGCAACATTCCCTCGAAGTCGCGTTCCTATGCGGCATCATGGCCGCGGAGCTGGGGTTGGACATCAAGAAGGCCAAGCGCGCCGGCCTGCTCCATGATCTGGGCAAGGCCGTGGACCACGAGGTGGAAGGTCCCCACGCCATCATCGGCGCCGACCTGGCCAAGAAGTACAACGAGTCGAGCGAAATCGTGCACGCCATCGCGGCCCACCACGAGGACGTGCCGCCCAAGTCAGTGTACGCGGTCCTGGTGCAGGCCGCCGACAGCCTGTCCGGCGCCCGCCCCGGCGCGCGCAAGGAACTGCTGGAGAGCTACGTCAAGCGCCTGGAGGAGCTGGAAGGCATCGCCACCGGCTTCAACGGCGTGAGCCGCGCCTTCGCCATCCAGGCCGGCCGCGAGGTGCGCGTCATGGTTGACTGCGACGCGGTCAACGACGACCAGATATTCATGCTGAGCAAGGACATCGCCAAGCAGATCGAGGAGAAGATGACCTACCCCGGCCAGATCCGGGTCACAGTCATCCGCGAGAAGAGGGCCGTAGGCATTGCCAAGTAGCTCCTTTGTGCGGCTTCTTTTTCTCGGCGACATAGTTGGCAGAACAGGGCGGCAGATGGTGAAGGACCATCTGCCGCGTTTGCGTCGTGAAATGGGCCTGACCGCCGTATTGGCCAACGGCGAGAACGCTTCCGGGGGCCTGGGGATTTCGGCCAAGAGCGCCATCGAACTGCGGCGCGCCGGAGTGGACGTGCTGACTACGGGCAATCACGTCTGGAAGTTCCCCGACATCCGGCCCGTGCTGGCGGACGAACCCTGGATACTGCGGCCGGCCAACTACCCGGCCGGGGCCCCGGGCCGGGGCTGCGGCGTGTTCAGTCTGGGGGAAGGACTGCCCGAGCTTGCGGTCATGAACCTCCAGGGACGGACGTTCATGGACACCGTGGACAGCCCGTTCGCAACGGCCGAGGGCCTGTTGGCATCCATCCCGTCCGGGGCGCTGGTCGTGGTGGACATGCACGCCGAAGCCACCTCCGAAAAGCGGGCCCTGGCCCACATGTTGCGCGGCCGCGTGCAGGCCGTCGTGGGCACGCACACGCACGTGCAGACCAACGACGCCTGCGTGCTGGACGGTGTCACGGGGTACATTTCAGACCTCGGCATGTGCGGGCCCGAGGACTCGTGTCTGGGCATGGACAACGACGTCATTCTGCGCAAGTTTCAGACCTGCCTGCCGCAACGTTTCGAACTTGCGAAAGGACCGTGCATGCTGAACGGTGTTGTGATCGAACTGGACCGGGGAAAATGCCTGAGCATCGTCCCCTGGCAATACAGGGAACATAAGGAAGAGTCATGACAGACAAAGAGTTGGCCCGCCAGCTGGAACAGATCCGGCGCGGGAGCGTGGAGATCATCAACGAAGAGGAACTGGTCGGGAAGTTGCGCCGCGGCACGCCCTTGCGCGTCAAGGCGGGGTTCGACCCCACGGCCCCGGACCTGCACCTGGGCCACACCGTCCTCATCCAGAAGCTCAAGCACTTCCAGGAGCTCGGCCACCACGTCATCTTTCTGATCGGCGATTTCACGGGCATGATCGGCGACCCGTCTGGCAAGTCCGAGACGCGAAAGACCCTGACGCGCGAGGCCGTGCTGCAAAACGCCGAGACCTACAAGAAGCAGATCTTCAAGATCCTCGATCCCGAGCGGACCGAGGTCGCCTTCAACTCCACCTGGATGGACGCCTTCACGGCCGCGGATTTCATCGGCCTGTGCTCCCGCTACACCGTGGCGCGCATGCTCGAACGCGACGACTTCGAGAAGCGCTTCAAGGGCAACCAGCCCATCGCCATCCACGAGTTCCTCTACCCCCTGGTGCAGGGATACGATTCCGTGGCCCTGCGCGCCGACGTCGAACTCGGCGGCACGGACCAGAAGTTCAACCTGCTCATGGGGCGCCACCTGCAGCGCGAGCACGGCCAAGCATCGCAGATTGTCCTGACCGTGCCCATCCTCGAAGGCCTCGACGGCGTGCAGAAGATGAGCAAGTCCTTGGGCAACTACATCGGCATCGACGAGGCCCCGGCCGACATCTTCGGCAAGGTCATGTCCATATCGGACGAACTCATGTGGCGCTACTATGAGCTGCTTTCGGACCGCTCCCTCGACGACATTGGTAACCTGCGCGAACAGGTCCTGAACGGAGCCCTGCACCCCAAGACCGCCAAGGAGGACCTAGCCGAGGAGATCACCCGGCGGTTCCACGGCCCGGCGGCGGCAGCCACGGCGCGCGAGGGGTTCAACGCCGTGTTCGCCAAGCAGGGAATCCCCGAGGATATCGAGGTGTTCGACGCTGCTGCCGGGACGGCGCTGGTCGACGTGCTGAGCGAGAGTGGGGTCTGCTCGTCCAAGGGCGACGCCCGCCGTATGTGCAAGCAGAACGCCGTGACCATCGACGGCCGCAAGGAGGACGATCCCGCCTTTGCGTTCGATGCCGGCGAATACGTGCTCAAGGTCGGCAAGAAGCGCTTCCTCAAGGTCATGGCGAAGTAGGGGGGAGCATGTGGCGTAAAATCGTTCTCCTGGCCCGCATGGTCAAGATCGAGCATTCCATCTTCGCCCTGCCCTTCGCCTATCTCGGCATGCTCTGGGCTGCCGGCGGGTGGCCCGGTTGGCGGGTCTTCATCGCCCTGACCGTGGCCATGGTCGCGGTGCGCTCCTTCGCCATGGCCGTGAACAGGCTGGCGGACCTGCCCATCGACGCCAAGAACCCGAGGACCTTGACGCGCCCCCTGGTGACCGGGGAAATCGGCGTGGCCGAAACGCGGGTCTTCATCGCAGCGAGCGCGGCCGTCTTCGTCGTGGCTTGCTGGTTCCTGAACCCGCTGTGCCTGATGCTTTCACCCGCGGCCCTCGTTTGGTCCGGCCTGTACAGCTTCACCAAGAGGTTCTCGGCTTTGTGTCATTTCTTTCTGGGCTCGGTCCTGGGGCTGGCCCCGCTGGCCGGCTGGCTGGCCGTTTCGCCCGCGGTGGAGATGGCCCCGGTCCTGCTCGCCCTCGGCGTGACCTTCTGGGTGGGCGGCTTCGATATCCTCTACGCCTGCCAGGACGTGGAGTTCGATCGCAGCGAGGGCCTGCATTCCCTTCCGGCCCGGCTTGGCGTGGGACCGGCCCTGGCCGTTTCGACCTTCAGCCACGTGGTCACCAGTCTTTTTTTTCTGCTGGCGGGCTGGGCCTCCGGGGCCGGACTCGTCTATCTCGCCGTGTGCCTGGCGGTGGCAGCTATCCTGCTGCTTGAGCATCGACTCATATCGGAGCACGACATGAGCCGGGTCAACCTGGCGTTTTTCACCCTGAACGGTTTTGTGGCCGTCTTTCTGTTTGCCGGGGCCGTCCTCGATACGGTGCTCGGGTAACTCTGTCCTTTGAGGGGGCGTCTCATGCACGAAGCCAATGTTTTCCCTTCCTACCGCGGGGAAATGGAATATGTCTGCCTCGGCTGTCAGGCCAGGTATCCCATCGACGAACTGCACTACACCTGCCCGCAGTGCAAGGGCGTGTTCCTGCTCGAGGACGCCCGTTTCGGCGAGCTCGAAAAGACCTCCGGCCAAGCCTGGCGCGACACGTTCGACCTGCGCGCCGCCACCAAGAACCCGGCGCTACGCGGCATTTTCCGTTTCTATGAACTGATGGCGCCCGTGCTCGGCGAATCCGACATCGTCTACCTCGGCGAAGGCAACACGCCCGTGACCCGCTCCTCCGCCGCCCTGGAGCGTCTCGTGGGCCAGCCCATGGCTTTCAAGAACGACGGGCAGAACCCCTCGGCCTCCTTCAAGGACCGCGGCATGGCCTGCGCCTTTTCCTACCTGCGCCATCTCGTGGCCAAGCACGGCTGGGACAACGTCCTGACCATCTGCGCCTCCACGGGCGACACCTCGGCCGCCGCGGCGCTCTATGCCGCCTACGTGGGTGAGCCCCTGACCTCCGTGGTGCTCCTGCCCAAGGGCAAGGTCACGGCACAGCAGCTGTCCCAGCCCCTGGGCAGCGGCGCGCGCGTGCTCGAAATCCCCGGCGTGTTCGACGACTGCATGAAGGTCGTCGAGTATCTGGCCGACCATTACCGCGTGGCATTGCTCAATTCCAAGAACGCCTGGCGCATCCTGGGCCAGGAGAGTTACGCCTTTGAAGTGGCCCAGTGGTACGATTGGGACATGCGCGGCAAGGCCGTGTTCGTGCCCATCGGCAACGCTGGCAACATCACGGCCGTCATGGGCGGCTTCCTGAAGCTTTTGCGCCTTGGCGTCATCGACGTGCTGCCGCGCATCTTCGGCGTGCAGTCCGAACATGCCGACCCGGTCTTCCGCTACTACAACCAGACTGTCGGCGAGAGACGCTACGAGGCCGTCAAGGTGCGCCCCTCCGTGGCCCAGGCAGCCATGATCGGCAATCCCGTCTCCTTCCCGCGCGTGGCCTTCCTGGCGGACAAATACCAGGCTCTGGGCGGCTCCTTCCAGGTCGTGCAGGTCAGCGAGCAGCGCATCATCGAGTCCATGCTGCTGGCCAACCGCCACGGCCACATCGCTTGCACCCAGGGCGGCGAATGCCTGGCCGGACTGCTCAAGGCCCGGGAGCAGGGCCTCATGGACAAGGGCGAGCTGGCCGTGCTGGACGCCACGGCCCACGCCCTCAAGTTCTCGGGCTTCCAGGAGATGTACTACCAGAATTCCTTCGGCCCGGAGTACGGCATCACGCCCGACGAGAAGCTCGCCAACGCTCCGCGTCTGGTCATCGGGCAGGAGGACAAGGACCGTCTTTCCGAGGACGCCTTCACGGCCCAGGCGGCGCAGAACGTTGTCGAGATTCTGGGGCTGAACAAAAGGTAGTTCTGTCCGAGACAATCCGTGCAGGAAAGGCCGGGGCTTGCGTCCCGGCCTATTTTTTTGGCGTAGAGCGACGGCGTCGCTTGGCTGTCGGAGGAGTATCCGTGGATAGAGAGCGCCGGTGCGTTGTCTTGCGTGCGCAGCGTGCGGGGATCAGGAAGCGCTTGCGGCCAAGGAGACGATGGTGATGCCGCTTGCGTCGGCGTATTCCAGGGTGCGACCCTGTTCGAAGAATATGCACCCTCCGGCCTCTACGGCCAGGCAGGTGGCCCCGACCTCGGCCATGACGCGCAGGGTGTTCGGACCGACGGCGGGCATGTCCAGGCGCCGGTCTTGCGTGGGTTTCGGGCGTTTGATCACGACGGCGCCGGCCCCTCCCAGCTGACCGCCGCGACGTATGGCGGCGTCGGTGCCCTCTATGGCCTCCACGGCCAGGACGATCTTTTCCCGCACCACTAGGCACTGCCCGATATCGAACGACCCCAGACTTTGGGACACGTTCCAGCCGAAGGAGATATCCTCCTGTTCGCGTTCCGTGGGCTTTCGGCGGGTCAGGACGCCCTCGGGGGGGAGCAGGTCGGGGGAATAGAGATGGGGGGCCACAACCTGCATGCCCTCACGCTCCAGTTCCGAAGTGACGGCCCGCAGTAGCGCGTCGTCGCCGCGTGTCTTCGTTGAAAAAAGGAGCTTCGCAGCGCGCCAGTCCGGGCGCAGGTCAAGGGCGCGGGGTTTGTTGATGGGGCCGGCCATGACCACGTGGGTCACGCCATGGGCGGTAAAGAAGTCGATGAGGCGGCCGAGTTGGCCGAGCTTGAGCCATACAAAGGCGTCGCAACGCACGGGGAAAGCCGGGTCGGTGTCTGACGCGAATCCGGCACCGACGACCCGCTCTCCCCGTTCCTTCGCGGTTTTGGCCACAGTGATGGGAAAGGCGCCCCCGCCGGCGATGATGCCAAGGGTCCTGCTCATGCCCGCTCAGATGCGTTCAGGCGTGATGGTGCCCCGTTTGCTGGCGCGGATGAACTCCAGGAGTTTCATGACCTGCGGGAAGCTGCCAAGCTCCGTCTCGACCTGCTGCATGACTTCGTTGCGTTCCTGGTTCGAGCGCCAGATGAGCTTGTAGGCCGACTTGAGGGCGCTGATCTCCTCGGACGAGAAGCCGTGGCGGCGCAGGCCGATGAGGTTCAGGCCGCGCAGGGTGGCGCGCTCGCCAACGGTAAGCATGAACGGAGGGACATCCTGTGCCACGCCGGTCTTGCCACCGATGAAGGCGAAATCGCCGATGGTCACGAACTGGTGCACGGCTGACAGGCCGCCCACTACCACTTCGCTGCCGACGATGACGTGGCCGGCCAGGGTCGCGGCGTTAGCCAGGACGTTGTTGTCGCCGACGATGCAGTCGTGGGCGATGTGCGAGTAGGCCATCATCAGGTTGTCCGACCCGACTTTGGTCAGGCCACCGCCGCCTTCGGTGCCGCGGTGGATGGTGGAGAATTCGCGGATTTTGTTGCGGTCCCCGATTTCGAGGCGGGTCTCTTCGCCGTGGAATTTGAGATCCTGGGGCTCGCCGCCGACACAGGCCATGGAATGGACGTGGTTGCCCGCCCCGAGGGTGGTGAAGCGCTTGATCTGCGCCCCTGCGTCGATGACGGTGCCGTCTCCGATGCGCACGTCATCCTCGATGATGGCGAACGGCCCGACAGTCACGCCGGTGCCCAGGATCGCGCCGGGCGATACGATGGCGGCGGGGTGGATGGTCGTCTGCATCAGTCCTCCCTGGGTACCACGGATGCGGTCAGGATGCCTTCGGCCACAACTTTGCCGTCGACCATGGCCTTGCCGTTTGTCTTCCACATCATCATCTTGTGGCGCTCGTAGGTGACGTGCAGGTGCAGCTGGTCGCCTGGGAACACGGGGCGCCGGAAACGCACTTTCTCCATGCCCGTGAACAGGAAGATCTTCCCGACGGTTTCGGCCGCGGGCAGGCTTTTGATGACCATGATCCCGCCGGCCTGGGCCAGGGCCTCGAGGATGAGGACGCCGGGCATGACGGGGTAGGACGGGAAATGGCCCTGGAAAAAAGGCTCGTTGATGGACACGCTCTTGATGGCGTGCACGGATTTCATGGGTTCGAAGCTCAGTACCCGGTCCACGAGCAGAAAGGGGTAGCGGTGAGGGAGCAGGTCCAGGATGTCCCGGCTGACGATTTCGCCGCTTTCTGGTTTGGTGATCATGTCGTTACCCTTTGTTGGCGATTTCTTCCCGTAAGGCGGCCAGTTCCTTTTCCAGTTTCGAAAGGCGGCGTTTCATCTCCGGCAGCTTGGGCATGATCGCGGATGTCCGCAGGAATGTGCCGTGGGACATGGCCGGGATACCGCTCATATCCTGCTTGGGAGGCACGTCTTGCCCGATGCCGGACTTGGCCCCGATGCGGCAGCCGTCTCCGAGGTGGATGTGCCCGGCCACGCCGACTTGGCCGGCCAGGATGACGCCGTCGCCCAGGGTCGTGGAGCCGGCGATGCCGACCTGAGCCACGATCAGGCAGTTGCGGCCGACGCGGACATTGTGTCCGAGCTGGACCAGATTGTCGATCTTGGTGCCCTGGCCGACGCGGGTTTCGCCAAGGGCGGCGCGGTCGATGGTCGTGTTGGCGCCGATTTCGACGTCGTCCTCGATGACGACCCTGCCGATCTGCGGGAACTTGGTCATGGCTCCGGCACCCTGGGCGAAGCCGAAGCCGTCGCTGCCGAGCACGGTGCCCGCATGGAGGATGACGCGTTTGCCCAGGTTCGTCCCGGCCATCAGGGAGCAATTGGGGTAGATGACGCAGTCCTCGTCGACGACACAGTCTTCGCCGATGTAGCTGCCGCTGAAGATCCGGACTCCGCGGCCGATGCGCGTGCCCTTGCCTATCGACACGAAGGGCGCCACGGCGGCGGCGGGATCTATCTCCGCTTGGGGATGGACGAAGGCCAAGTCGCTTACGCCCTCGAAGCAGCCTTGCGGCTTGGCGAAGAGCTGCACGCACCGCGCGAAGTCAAGGTAGGGGTTGGAGCTGATGAGGCAGGGCTTGTCCCCAGGCGCCTGGTCCGCCGAAACGATGACCGCCCCCGCCCTGGTCGTGGCCAGTTGGGGGGCGTACTTCGGGTTGGCCAGGAAGGACAGCTCCGCGGGCGAGGCGTCGGCCAGGGTGTTGACCCCGCTGACGTCCATGTCCCCGCCCTGCAGAGGCAGTCCCAGGCTGGTTGCGATTTCGGAAAGACGCATTGCTGTCCCGATTACTTGCGCATGGCCTTGTTCAGTTCGGCAATGATGGCGCCCGTCAGGTCGACGTTGTCCTGGCTGAAGACAAGGCCGCTGGCCTGCTTGTCGAAGATGGCCGTGAACCCGTTCTTCTTGCCGTAGTCCTGGATGACTTCCAGGAGCTTGTCGATGATGGGCTTGGAGAGGCTCTGCTCGGCCTGCTGCAGCTTGCGCTGGTAGCTCTGGCCCATGTCCTGGAAGTCGCGCACCTTGCGCTTGTACTGGGCTTCCTTGTCCAGCTTGGCTTCCTGGCTGAGCATCATCGACTGCTTCTGCAGTTCGTCCTTGAGGCCGTCCAGGGACTTCTTCTGGGCGTCAAGATTGTCCTTCATGTCCTTGAACTGGGACTTGAGCTGTTCCATGGCCTTGGAACCGGGCTCGGATTTGGCGATGACGGCCTTCATGTCCACAAACCCGATTTTGGTTTCGGCGCTGGCTGTCAGGCTCATGCACAGGACGAGAAAAAACGTCAGGATGAATACACGCATGGAAATCTCCTCGATATGTCCGTAATCTTTGGTTTGATGTTAAAAGAACTGTCCAACTGAAAACTCGAAACGTCCTTCCCGCTCATTGTTGATTTCGTCAAGCGGGTAGCCATACTCCAGTCGCAGGGGGCCGAGGGGGGAGTACCAGCGCACACCGGCGCCGACGCTCTTGTACAGGTCGGTGTCGATATTCTCGTCTTCGTCCCAGGCCTTGCCGGCATCAAAGAAGACCAGTCCGAGGATGCCCATCTCCTTGTGCAGGGGCACAAGATACTCGGCGTTGAAGAAGAAGCTCTTGTTGCCGCCCTTCTCGTCGCCTTCTTCATACCCTTCGGACGCGTCCTTGTCATCGTAGAGCGGTGAGACGCTGCGTTCTTTGTAGCCGCGCACAGAGTTCATGCCGCCGAGGTAGAACCTTTCGAAGGGCGGAATCCGATCGCCCCCGTTCTCCATGATGTACCCGGCCTGGGCGTGCAGATGGATGACGGTTTCGAGGAAGATGGGGAAGTAGTGGTTGGCGTCGGCGATGTACTTGATGAAGTCGTCGTCGCCGCCCAGGATGCCGCCGCCGTACTCGGTGGAGAACTGGTGCGTCATGCCCTTAGTCGGGTTGATGCGGCGGTCCGTGGTGTCGCGCTTGATCGATGCGTAGAACGAACTGGCCCAGTTCTCGCCTTCGATGTCCTTGATGACCTTGTCGGCGTCGTCCTCCACGTCCTCGATGGTGTACTGCTCGAGGCGGTAATGCCAGTTCAGGTTGGTGTACTCGCCTAGGGGGTACCCGAAGAGCAGACGGCCGCCCATGGCCTGCTTGTCGTAGTCGGAATAGTCGTTGAGCTTGTTGTAGAGGCTCACGCCCATGCCGAGGTTGGTGTCGTTGTAGTGGGGGTTCCAGAAGGTCGCCGTGTAGTCGGCGGACTTGGCGCTGATGGTGCCCGTGAAACCGAGCTGGTAGCCCATGCCGAAGAGGTTGCGCTCCAGGATCTGGCCCGAGAAGAAGACCTGCGCGTAGCTGGAGTAGCCGACGCCGGCGGAGAACTGCCCCGTGGGCTTCTCCTTGACTTTGACCCGGAGGTTCAGTTCGTTGGGGGAGCCTGCGGGTTCCGGGGTGATTTCCACGGTCTCGAAGAAGTCGAGCTTGTTCAGGCGCGCATTGGACCTGCGCAGCTGGGAGCCGCTGAAAAGATCGCCGTCAGCCAGGCGCATTTCACGGCGGATGACGTTGTCTCTGGTTTTGGTGTTGCCTTCGATCAGCACGCGGTTGATGGACACCTTGGCGCCCTTGGACATGGTGTAGGTCAGGGCCACGGTGTTTTCGGCGTCGTTGCGGTCGATCTTCACGTCGGCTTCGGCGAAGGCATAGCCGAAGTTTGAGTAGTGCTCCGTGAGCTTCTGCAGATCCGAGCGCATGACCGAACGGTCGAGGTATTCCTTCTTGGCCACCAGATCGTCCATCTTCACCACGGAGTTCAGATCCTGGGGCGCGCCGATCATCTCGCCGGCGTATTCCACCGACGTGACCTTGTAGCGCGCGCCCTCGTCCACCTGGAAGGTGACGGTGATGCCCGTTTCCGAGTACGTGACCTCGGGCTGGCCGACCTTGGCGTTGAGGAAGCCGCGGTTGCCGTAATACGCTTCCAGGGCGGCTGCGTCTCGGTCGAGGATCTCCTCGCGCAGGACGCCGGAGCCGGTGATCCAGGACAGCATCCCGCGTTCGGACAGGGCCAGTTCGTCCTTGAGGTCGTCGGGGTCGAGCTGCTTGGCGCCCTGGATGATGATGTCCGTGACATAGAGCTTCTTGCCCTCGTCGACGAGGATGTTCAGGCGGGCGCGTTTGGCGTCAGCCTGTTCGAGGCTGTAGCTGACCTTGGCGTTGTAGTAGCCGTCCTTGCGGTACAGTTCGCGAATTTTGCCCATGTCGTCGGCCAGGACGCGGGGGTTGAGGACGGCTCCGGTCTTGGTGGCGATGGCCGCCAGGAGGTCGTCGGCGTCCAGTTCCTGGGCGCCCTGCACGGAGATGGCCTGGATGAGGGGCTTTTCCTTGACCGTGATGATCAGGCGTTTGCCCTCGGAACTGTCATCCATGGAAATTTCGATATCGTCGAAGTAGCCGAGGTCGTAGAGGCTTTTGAGCTCGGCGTTAACGGCCTTGGGGTCGTAGGTGTCGCCGGGTTGGATCTTGAGGCGCATGAGCACGACATCGTCGTCGAGGATTTCGTTGCCGCGCACGTCGATGGAGGCGATGCGGTCCTTCTGCTGCATGCCGAGCTTGATCTTGGCCGCCGTCTCGTCGATGGCCGGGAGGATGTTGATGACCCCCTCCTTGACGACGAAGAACGGCTTGGGCTCGGTCACGCCGTAGGCCTCCACCAGACGGGTGTCCAGGCTGATGCTTTCGCCCACCTGGCTGAAACTGCCGTAGACGGCATGGCCGGCTCCGGCGAGCAGCGCCATGTCCTTGGCCACGTTCAGGTCCAGGTATTCGATTCGCTGTTCCTCAAGCAGGCGCATGGTCTCGCCCTCAGGCACCACGTCGAAGCCCATGTCCGTCAACCGTTCCCGAAGCATCTTCGGCAGGCTTTCCTCCAGATAGGCTAGATCCGGGCCCGCATTCACGGCAAAGGGCAGGACGATGACCTTTCCCGAAGTTTCCGCGAAGGACGGTCCGGCGCAGAAAAGACCGAGGACGAGAAGCAGAAGCAGGAACGCGTTACGATTCATACAGTTCTCCGGAACGAAGCTCCAAGGTGCGACGCATGCACTGGGCAAGTTCAACATTGTGGGTGACGACGACCAGGGTCACACCCTGATTCCTGTTCAAATGCAGCAGGAGGTCGTTGACCTCCCGCCCCGTTCGTTCATCCAGGTTTCCGGTGGGCTCGTCGGCCAGCACCACCGCAGGTTCGAGCAGGATGGCGCGGGCAATGGCCGCGCGCTGTCTCTCTCCACCGGACAGAGTGGTTACCCTGTGATGGAGGCGATGCGCAAGCCCCACGCGCGACAAAGCAGCGTCGGCCATTTCCAGGGCCCGGCCCCGGGGCATGCCGCCGATGATGCCTGGCATGGCCACGTTTTCGCGCGTGGAAAATTCGGGCAGAAGGTGGTGGAACTGGAACACGAAGCCCATGTTCCGGTTGCGGATGCGGGCCCTCTCCTTCCAGCCGAGGGTCGAGATGTCCGCGCCGTCGAAGAGGATGGTCCCCCGGGACGGTACGTCCAGGGTGCCCATGATCTGCAGGAGCGTGCTCTTGCCCGAGCCCGAGGCCCCGATGATGGCCAGGGAGTCCCCGCGGCCCACGGTCAGGTCTATGTCGTTCAGCACGGTGAGGGTTTCCTCGCCCTGCTGGTAGGATTTGCCGATGCCCTGCAGGCGGTAGACGTCACTCATAGCGCAGGGCCTCGGTGGGGTGCATCCCGGCCGCCTGGCGGGCAGGGTAGAGGGTGGCCAAAAAGCACAGGATCATGGCCGACACGGCGATGAGCGACATGTCCAGAAGCTCGGTCTTCACCGGGAGGTGGTCCAGGTAGTAGACGTCGGCCGGGAGCTTGATGAACTGGTACTTCTTGAGGAGCGAACAGATGGCCAGGCCCAGGCCGAACCCGATGCTCGTGCCCACGGCGCCGATGAGGGAGCCCTGCAGGATGAAGATGTTGCGGATCTGCGGCGGCGTGGCGCCCAAGGCCATGAGCACCGCGATGTCCTTGGTCTTCTCCATGACCATCATGACCAGGGTGGTGATAATGGAGAAGGAACCCACCAGCACGATCATGGTCAGGATCACGGCCATGGCCGTCTTTTCGAGCTTAAGCGCCGCGAAGAGGTTCTGGTTCATCTCGATCCAGTTGCGCGAGTAGAGGGGGAAGCCCCCGAGGCTGCGGACCAGGAGTTCGCCGGTCTGCTGCACCGCGTCGATGTTGGTCACCCGGTACTCGATGCCCGTGACGACGTCGCCCTCGAAGCCGAGGATTTTCTGAGCCTCGGGAATGGAGACGAAGACCAGGGACGAGTCATATTCGTACATGCCGGAATTGAAGATGCCGACCACGTTGAAGAAGAGAATCTTGGGCGAAAAGCCGGCTGCGGACTTCTTGCCGCTCGGGGCGAGCAGACTGACGCGGCTGCCCATGGTCAGCCCCAGACGTGTGGCCAGCTCCTTGCCGATGACGATGCCCGGCGTGTCGGCCTGGTTCCCCAGATCCTTCAGACTGCCGCTGACCAGATCCTTTTCCACGGACAGGACCTGACCGGCCGTATTCGGGTCGATGCCGCGCAGGACCACTCCTTTGACCCCCGAAGGGGTGGACAGCATGACTTCATAGTAGATGAAGGGGGTGGCGGCCGCGATGCCGTCGAGCTGCATGCTCTTGTCCACCAGACGGTCGTAGTTTTCGATGGTCTGCTTGACCGAGCCGACGATGAGGTGGGAGTTGATGCCCAGGATCTTGTCGCGCAGGTTCTCGCTGAATCCGTTCATGACGCCGAGGACGACGATCAGCGAGGCCACGCCGATGGCCACGCCCAGCACCGAGATGAGCGAGATGACGGAAATGAAGGCCTGTTTGCGCCGGGCCAGAAGATACCGCAGAGAGACAAACAGTTCGAATTGCATGGGTTCTCGCTTGGTGGAGACGTGCCGGACAAGCAGCGCCGGGGCGCTAGCCGGCGATCTCGGGCCGCAGCAGCGGGAAGAGGATGACCTCCCGGATGGACGGCGAGTCCGTCAGCAGCATGACGAGGCGGTCGATGCCGATGCCCTGCCCTGCGGCGGGGGGCATGCCGTACTCCAGGGCGCGGATGTAGTCCTCGTCCATGGCGTGGGCCTCGTCGTCACCGGCAGCCTTTTCGCGCACCTGCTCCTCGAACCGGTCCTTCTGGTCGTAGGGGTCGTTGAGCTCGGAAAAGGCGTTGGCCATCTCCTGCCCGCAGATGAACAGTTCGAACCGGTCCGTGATGTCGGGGTTCTGGTCGTTCTTGCGCGAGAGCGGGGAGATGTCCGTCGGGTAGTGATAGATGAAGTGCGGCTGGATGAGTTTGGGCTCCACCAGGTTGTCGAAGAGCTTGGCCTGGAGCTTGCCGAGCTTCTCCTTGGGCTGCACGGCTTCGCCGAGCTTCTGGGCCAGGTCCTTGCACCTGTCGTAGTCGGTGTAGACATCCGGGGACACGCCACCGATCTTTTCCAGGGATTCGTGGAAGGGCATGCGCACCCAGCCGTCCTGCAGGTCGATGATCTGGCCCTGGTATTCCACGAGGTGGGTGCCGCTTACGGCTTTGGCCACCCCGCCCAGGAGTTCCTGGGTCAGGTCCATGAGGTCGACGAAGGTGGCGTAGGCCCAGTAGAATTCAATCATGGTGAATTCCGGGTTGTGCCGCGTGTCGATGCCTTCATTGCGGAAATTTCGGTTGATCTCGTAGACCCGGTCGAAGCCGCCCACCAGAAGCCGTTTGAGGTACAGTTCCGGGGCGATGCGCAGGAAGAGGTCCATGTCCAGGGCGTTGTGGTGCGTCCGGAAGGGTTTGGCCGTGGCGCCGCCGGCGATGGGCTGCATCATGGGCGTCTCGACTTCCAGGAACCCGCGCTCGTTCAGGAAATTGCGGATGTACTGCACAATGGCCGTGCGCTTGCGGAAGATCTCGCGAGCGCGGTCGTTGACCAGCAGGTCGACGTAGCGCTGGCGGTAGCGGGTCTCAACGTCCTTCAGGCCGTGGTACTTTTCCGGCAGGGGGCGCATGGACTTGGTCAGCAGGCGGACCTGATCCGCCTTGACGGTCAGTTCGCCGGTCTTGGTGCGGAACAGGCCGCCGACTACGCCGACGATGTCGCCGATCTCGAATTTCTTGAAAACCCCGTACGCTTCTGCGCCGAGGTCGTCGCGGGCCGTGTAGACCTGGATTTTTCCGCTCGTGTCCTGGATGTGGAAGAAGGTCACCTTGCCGAAAGAGCGGTGGGCCATGATGCGGCCGCACAGGGAAAACGAGCCGGCTTCGCTGGCCAGCGTTTCTTCATCCTTGTGCCCGTGGGCGTCGAGGATGTCTCCGATTTCGGCCGAGCGGCGGAAGTCGTTGGGATATAGCGGAATGCCCGCGTCGAGCAGGAACTGGGCCTTATCCTTGCGGTGGCGCAGCAGCTGCTTTTCGCTGGGGGCATTTGTCTGTTCTTGTGTCAAGGAAAGTCTCCTCGGGGGGTATTGCGTCGGTTAACCAGACGCGGGTATTGGAAATTGTACCCGTCGTCAAGAAAAGTCAATGCCGGGAGCTGGCGGCCGGCCTGCAAATCCGCCGGGTTGGAGGCTCTGCGCCAGCCGATTTCCGTTGCCCAGGATCGTGCTGTCGGACACACGCAGTTGCGCGAGAAGGCGGGTCAGGGCCGAACGCTCGGATTTCGGGGAGAAAAGCGGGTAGTCGCTGCCGAAGATGATCCGGCTCCGGTCATGGCGGGCCAGAAGGGCGCCCATGGCCGAAGCGGGGACGACGTCATTGCAGCAGGACGTATCCATATAGATGTCCTTCCCGGCCAGATGCTCCAGGGTTTCCTCCCACAGTCCGAGCCCGCCAAGATGGGCGGCCACGACGTCGAGGCCCCGGTGGCGCATAAGGACGAGGGACAGGTCCCGCGGGTGGGAGAGCGTCGCTTCGCCGGGCCGAACCGGGCCCATGTGGACCATGACGAGGAAGCGGTTCCGGACGCTTTCCCAGACGGGGTCCCAGAGCGGCGAGTTCAAGGGGACGCCGGAGAGGTCGGGATGGATTTTCAGGCCGCGGATGCCGTTTCGCTCCAGGCGGTCCAGCTCCTCCGCCCAGGCGGGATGCTCCGGGTGGACCGTGCCCAGCGGGATGAGGTGTGCGTGGGTCCGCCGCAGCCCGATCATCCAGGAGTTGGCCGGAATCATCTGGTCCGGGCGCAGGGCCGCGGTGAAGCAGATCGCCTGCGACAGACCGGCTTCGGTCAGGTGCTTGAGGAGGTTTTCGGCCGAGCCGTCGCCGGCCGGGTCGCGCCCGAACTCGCGGCCTATGGCCGCCGCCAGCCTTGGGCCGATCTTGGGGGGGAAGACGTGGGTGTGACAGTCGACCATCCTAGACAAAGAGGGCCGAGAGCCATTCCGGGACGCGGACCGGCCGGCCCTGGGCGTTGACCACCGCGTGCTGGGTCGTGCCCCTGGTCAGGACGTGTTCGCGTGCATCGTCCATGATCTCGTAGACGAAGTTCAGGCTGGCCCGCGACTGGCCCGCCAGACCGGTGCGGATGTGGATGACGTCGTCGTAGCGTGCCGGGGCGAGATAGCGGCAGGAGGCCTCGCGCACGGGCAGGAAGATGCCGCGCTCCTCGACGACGCTGTAGCTGAAGCCCAGGTTCCTGATCAACTCGCTACG
This sequence comes from Desulfomicrobium escambiense DSM 10707, assembly GCF_000428825.1. Taxonomy (NCBI): domain Bacteria; kingdom Pseudomonadati; phylum Thermodesulfobacteriota; class Desulfovibrionia; order Desulfovibrionales; family Desulfomicrobiaceae; genus Desulfomicrobium; species Desulfomicrobium escambiense. The sequence continues at coordinate 176,784 of NZ_AUAR01000005.1, forward strand.
GCCGCGTTCGAAGAGGTGCAGGTAGTTGGCGTAGTAGACCACACCCATGGCGTCGGTCTCGCCGTAGGACACGCGGTGGGTGAGCCAGCACGAGGGCTTGGGGAAGGCGTCGGTCATGCGTCCGTTCCGAGGCAGAAGGGGAGGAGGTCAAGCCCCTGGGGCAGGAACAGGCCCGATGTCCCGGCCGTGCGCTCGTCGAAGACGGCCGGTCCGTCCGCGCGCGGGGCGCGGGTGCGGAAGAGCAGGAACGGCACCGGGTCCTCGGTGTGGGTGCGGCGGACTACTGGCGTGAAATGGTCGCAGGTCACGACGATGGTTGCGTCCTCGTTTTCCAGGGCCGCCAGGACCGGGGCCACGATGCGCTCGTCGAAGAGTTCGATGGCGCGCTTCTTGAGTTCCGGGTCGCCCATGTGGCCGCATTCGTCCGGGGCTTCCACATGCACGTAGACGAAGTCGCCGTGCCGCAGAAATTCCAGCGCCGCCCGGACCTTGCCTTCGTAGTTGGTGTCGATGAGGCCGGTGACGCCCTCGACTTCCAGCACGTCCATGCCCGCGGCCCTGCCCAGGCCCTTGACCAGGTCCACGGCCGAGACCACGGCCCCGCGCAGTCCGAAACGGCCGGTGAAGGCCGGCAGGATCAGAGGGCGTCCCTGCCCCCATGGCCATACGGATGTGGCGTGCGAGGTGGGTTCGGAGCGCAGGAACTCATGGGCGGCCTTGAGGAAGGCCGCAAGTTCCGGAAAGGTCTCGAAGGCCGCCAGATCCTGGGCGATGGCCTGATCGAGGATGTCATGGGGCGGGCGAATGTTCAAGCCGGCCGCGCCGGTCAGGGCGCCGCCTCGCTGCACCAGGAGGTGGCGGTACTGGATGCCCTGGACCGGCTGGAAGGGAGAGCCCTGGGCCATTTCCGCCAGCCTGGCGACCAGGGGGGCGGCCACGGCGGTGCCGATGTGTCCAGAGGAATAGTCCAGCATGACCCCGGCGTCCGAGAGTTCTGTCAGGTTGACCAGGTTCATGCGCCAGACCAGGTCGTCGGGATCAAGGACCAGGCCCTGGGCCGCGGCCTCGATGGGGCCCCGGCCGGTGTGGTGCGTGCGCGGGTCGTAGCCCAGGAGGGACATGTTGGCCACGTCCGAGCCGGGGGGCATGCCCTCGGGCACGGTCCGGCACAGGCCACAGCGCGAGCGCGGGGCCAGGGAGTCGAGGGTGGGCTTTGCAGCGGCCTGCAGGGTGGTGCGTCCGTCCAGGACGTTCAAAGGCCAGCCGGCCATGCCGTCGGCCACGAGAAAGACGGTCTTCATCAGATGATCCTGTAGTGCACCGGCGGGTCGAGCACGAAGCTGAATTTCTTGATGGTGTCCAGGGCCGCGGAAACGTTCTGCATCTGCGCCGAATGGCTGATGAAGACGATGGGTACGCCGGCGTCGGGCGCGTACTGGCGCTGTACGACCTGGGCTATGCTGATGTTGTACTCGCCCATGACCCCTGCGATGGAAGCCATGACGCCAGGCCGGTCGACCACGGTGAAGCGGAAGTAGTGGCGGAACACGGTCAGCTCCGGGGCCAGGATCTGGGCCTGGGGCAGGCGCGTCTCCAGGAAGCCCGTGTTGTTGGGCACGCAGTTGGTGCGGGCCAGGGCCAGGATGTCGGCCAGCACGGCGCTGCCCGTGGGCAGGTCGCCGGCGCCCTGTCCGTAGAGCATGACCGGTCCCACGGCGTTGCCTTCGAGCAGGATGGAGTTGAAGGGGCCGTCGACCTTGGCCAGGATGTGGTCCTGGCGCAGCAGGGCCGGGTACACGCCGGCGTGCAGTAGCCCTGACTTTTCGCGGACCTGGGCCAGGAGCTTCAGGCGGTAGCCGAATTCCTTGGCCAGGGTGATGTCGAACTGCTCGACCTTGGAGATGCCTTCCACCGTGAGCTTGCTCAGGGGGAAGTCCTGGCCGTAGGCGAGGCGGATGAGGATGACCAGTTTGTGCGCGGCGTCGATGCCCTCGACGTCCAGGGTCGGGTCCGCCTCGGCGTAACCCTTGGCCTGGGCCTTGGCCAGGACCGTGGCGAAGTCCTCGCCCTTCTCGGACATTTCGGACATGATGAAGTTGGCCGTGCCGTTCAGGATGCCGGTCATGGCCTTGATGCGGTTGCCGGCCAGGCTTTCCTTGAGGGTCTGGATGATGGGGATGCCCCCGGCCACGCTGGCTTCGTAATAGAGGCCCAGGTTCCTGCTGGCCGCCAGTTCGAAGAGTTCGGGGCCGTGCTCGGCCAGCAGGGCCTTGTTGGCCGTGACCACGGACTTGCCGCTGTGCAGGGCCTGGGTAATGAGCCTGCGCGGGAAATCGATGCCCCCGGCCAGTTCGACCACGATGTCAATTTCGGGGTCGCCGATGATGTCGTCGATATTCGTGGTGAAGGCGGTGTCCGGGGACGGGACGACGTTTCTGGGCTTGTCGAGGTCGCGGACCATGATAGTCTTCACTTTGAGGGTCTTGCCGAGCCTGCGCTCGATCCAGTCGCCGTTCTCCTGGATGATCTTGACGAGCCCGGAGCCGACCGTGCCCAGGCCGGCCAGGCCGAGATGGATGACGGAGTCTTTCAAGGGATTCCTCCACGCCGAAGCATTGAGAAAAAGATTATAGAGTCGAAGCATGCTCTTTGCCCCATCCGTGGCGCGCTGTCAAAAGCGGGCGCTCGGGGGCGGCGGGAAACGCTTGCGGCAGTCATTTTTTGTTGACGCTCCATTCTGTTTTGTATAACCAGCGTTTTCTTCACACGAACGGAGAGGTGGCCGAGCTAGGCTGAAGGCGCTCGCCTGCTAAGCGAGTATAGGGGCGTAAACCTCTATCGAGGGTTCAAATCCCTCCCTCTCCGCCATCCCCTGGAGGGTTGGCAGAGTTGGTTGATTGCACCGGTCTTGAAAACCGGCATGCCTTTGCGGGCATCTGGGGTTCGAATCCCTAACCCTCCGCCACACGCGATTACTGCCGCTGGAACGTTATGTTTCCGGCGGTTTTTTTGTTTCTGCGCAGATGGTCCTTCGGGGCTGGGTAGGCCTCGGCATTGTTTTCGGGCCGCTCTTTCTGTAGGGGAGGAGGCGCTTCAACCCCAAACCAAGGAAGGCCAGCATGGATGTGACCCGCACCAACATACCAGGAGTTTTGCTGATCAAGCCCGAGGTGTTCGGCGACCACAGGGGCTTTTTCAGCGAGACGTACAGCCGCAGACGGTTCGAGGACAACGGCCTTGTCGTCGACTTCGTGCAGGACAACCATGCCTTCTCGGCCCAGGCCGGCGTGCTGCGCGGACTGCATTTCCAGTCCCCGCCCATGGCCCAGACAAAGCTGGTGCGCGTGACGCGCGGCGCAGTCTTCGACGTGGTGGTGGACCTGCGCAAGGGGTCGCCTGCCTATGGCCGCTGGGAGGGCTTCACGCTTTCGGCCGAAAATCATCGTCAACTGCTCATTCCTGCGGGTCTGGCCCACGGTTACATGACGCTGGAGCCGGACACGGACTTTCTCTACAAGGTCGACCGATATTACTCCCCCGAACATGACGGCGGTATCCTGTGGTGCGATCCGGGCCTGGGCATTGCGTGGCCGGACCTTCCGCCCGTGCTGTCGCAGAAGGATGTGCGCCTGCCGCGGCTGAAGGATTTCGACTCGCCGTTCAGCTTCTGAGGAGGGGTGAAAATTGCCGAGCGTTTCGGTCGGCAATAGGGCTTTTGGACGTTGATTTTCAAATGTTGCGAGGGAGTTAGGGGTGTTCGGAAGATCGTGATTTTTTTCATTATCTCTTGACACCCGACGAGTCTCTTGCATACACAGAGGCAATTATTTCTTGAGCGGTTTTTCACATTTCATCTTAACGCGGTAGGAGGAGAGGACTGTGGCAAAATGCAAGAGCTGCGTGGTGTTGCCATTCCTGATCGGTTTGGTGGCATCGATCGTGCTTGGTTGGTGGGGCTTTCCAAAAGTCCTGTACAGTCAGAAGACCCAACCCATCCGGTTCGATCACGTCGTGCATGTGGAAGATCAGGGCATGGCATGCGAAGACTGTCATGCTTTTCGGGAGGATGGTTCCTTTACCGGTCTGCCCACCAATGCGAATTGTGTCGGCTGTCATGAGGATGTCCAGGGTGAGGATCCCGACGAAGCCCGTTTCGTGACCGAGTATGTGCAGCAGGAAAAGGAAGTCGAATGGCTCGCGTACCAGACGCAGCCGGACAACGTGTACTTCTCCCACATCGCGCACAAGGAGCTCGAGTGCACTTCGTGTCATCCCGACGTGGCCAAGATGAAGACCCCGCCTGTGTACCACGAGAACAGGCTCTCGGGCTACAGCAAGGACACCATGAAGATGTGGCAGTGTGAAGAATGCCATGCCAAGACCGGCGCCAGCAACGCCTGTTTTGTGTGCCACAAATAAGACAGGAGCGAGTTACGATGGGAATCGACAGAAGAAGCTTTATTTCCTTGGTGGCTGGCGGTGTGGCGGGCAGCCTCTTCACTCCCGTGATCTGGAAATCCCTTGATGACGTGTCCATCTGGACCCAGAACTGGCCCTGGATTCCGCGGCTGCAGTACGGCGAGGAAGCGAAGGTTCCGGCCCTGTGCAAGCTCGGCGCCGACGCCTACGGCATCCAGGTCAAGACCGTGGCCGGCCGCCCCGTCGCCGCCGAAGGCGATGCGGACCACCCCCTGAGCCAGGGCGGCATCTGCCCCCTAGGCGCGGCCAGCGTGCACATGCTCTACAGCCCCTCGCGGGTGAAGAACCCCAAGCTCAAGGACGGCTCGTCCTTCAAGGACATCAGCTGGGAAGAGGCCGAAGACCTCCTGGCCGGGAAGATCAAGGAAGCCGGCGCCGGCGTGGCCATGATCAGCGGCGATGAGACCGGCTCCGTAACCGACGTGCTGGCTGGCCTGGTAGGCAAGGCCGGATCCGACAAGACTTTTCTGATGCCGGGTGAAAGCGCCCCGGCCGCCGCGGCCCTGGCCATGATCGGTGGGGACGGCCAAGTCGGCTACGACATCGAGAACGCGAGCTACGTGCTCCTGCTCGGCGCCGACGCCCTGGGCTCCTGGGGCAACGTGGCCCGCAACGGCAAGGCCTTGGGTGCCAGTCGCGAAAAGGGCGTGAAGTTCGTTTACGTGGGGCCTGCCCAGAACGGCACCTCCGCGGTCTGCGACAGTTGGGTGCCCTGCGCCCCCGGCACCGAAGCCGTGCTGGCCTTGGGCCTGGCGGCGGTGATCTCCGCAGGCGGCCGTGACCGCGCCTCCTGGGCCGGGTACGCCGATTTCGCCAAGTTCGTGCAGTCCGCATACGCACCTGAAAAGGTGTCGGAAATCACGGGCGTTTCCGTCGACGTGATCAAGGGCCTGGCCCAGGAACTAGTCCGCGCGGGCCGTCCGCTGGTCCTGACCGCCGCCGGCGCCGGACAGGGTCTGGGCGCCTTCGAGATGGCCGCGAGCATGAGCCTCAACCTGCTGCTGGAACGGGTCAACACCGTCGGCGGCGTGCGCATTCTGCCCTGGAGCCCCAAGGTCGTCGAGTCCGCCCCTGAAAAGAAGGCCCTGCTCGCCGCCGACCTCGCCGGCTACCTGACCTCCGTCGCCGAAGGCGCAGTCGAGGCCCCGGCCCTGCTCATGGTCCACGCCGCCAACCCGGCCTATGCCATGCCGAACCTGGCCAAGGCCCAGGCCGCCATCGATAAGGCCGGCTTCGTGGTCTCCTTCAGCCCCTTCATGGACGAGACCGCGGCCATGGCCGACCTGATCATGCCCGACTGCTACGCCTTCGAGCGCCTGGACGACGCCTACTCCCCGTATGGTTCCGGCCAGCCCAACTACACGGTGGCGGGCGCCATCATCAAGCCCGTCTACGACACCAAGCCCGCCGGCGACGTGATCCTGTCCGTGGCCGCCAAGGCCGGACTGGAACTGGGCTTCGAGACCTTCGAGGACGTGGTCAAGGCCAAGGCCGAGGCCCTGGGCGCCGATTTCGACGCCTTGGTCGAGGGCGGTCCCTGGCTCGGTGAGGAATTCCCGGTCCAGGAACTGGCCCTGTGGGCGACCCCGCTCAAGGAGATCCCCGTGACCGCAGCGGACGGCAAGTCCCTGGCCCTGGCCGTGGCCTTCCAGCTCAAGGTCGGCAGCGCCAAGGTCGCCATCCCGCCGTTCAACACCAATGCCATCCGCTTCAACGAGATGCTCGGCAAGGACATGTACGTGCTGATGAACGGCGCGACGGCCAAGAATCTGGGCGTGAAGAAGGATGACGCGGTCAAGCTCTCCGCCGCTTCCGGCGAGTGCAAGGCCCGCGTGCGCATCTTCGAAGGCGTCATGAACGATACCGTGGTGGCCCCCCTCGGGTTCGGCCATACCGCCTGGGATGATTTTTCCAGAGGCAAGGGAGACAATGTCTTCAAGCTGCTGGCCGCCGAGGCCGAAGGCGAAACCGGCCTGTCCCGGTTCGCCACGGCGCGGGTCACTGTGAGCAAGGCGTAGTCGTTCCGTAAGCACCTGGCGAAAAGAAGAGGATACCCACAATGCAAGCAAAAGAATTCAAGGTGAAATGGGGCATGGTTGTCGATCTCGACAAGTGCACCGGATGCGGTGCCTGCTCCGTGGCCTGCAAGGCGGAGAACAACCTGCCGCCCGAGGTCGACGCATCCAACAAGCTGCGCACCAACGACTGGATGAACATATACGAGTTGTCCAACGAAAAGCCCTTCCCGGACCATGAGGTGGCCTATCTGCCCCGCCCCTGCATGCAGTGCGGCAAGCCTTCGTGTTCCACGGTCTGCCCCGTCGTGGCGACCCTGAAGGACGAGGAAGGCGGCATCGTCAGCCAGATCTACCCCCGCTGCATCGGCTGCCGGTACTGCATGGCGGCCTGCCCGTACCATGCCCGCTACTTCAACTGGTTCGACCCGATCTGGCCCGAGGGCATGGAGAAGGTACTGACCCCCTATACATCGACCCGTCCCCGCGGCGTGGTCGAGAAGTGCACCTTCTGCCATCACCGTTTCATGGCGGCCAAGGAACAGGCCCGCATGAACGGCGAGGACCCGACGGAGCTGGCCGAGGACGCATACATCCCGGCCTGCGCCGAGGTCTGCCCCACGGGTGCGATCAAGTTCGGCGATCTGAACAACCCCGAGCATGAAGTCAGCAAGCTGGCCGCGTCCGAGAACGCCTTCCGCCTGCTGGTCAAGCTCGGCACCGACCCGCAGGTCTACTACTACTCCAAGCGCGAGTGGGTGAGGAAACTCGGGGACAACTACCTGAAGAATGCGAAGGGAGGCGAACATGTCTGATAGAGCGTACTGGCCCGAAGGGGTGGAACGTTGTTCTGTTGGGAAGTTCCTGGCCTGGTTGGGCGTGATCAGCATCTTCCTCGCCTGGGGCGGATACGGCGCGTTCAAGGTGCTGGGAACCGGCATCGGCGTGACCGGACTGGACAACTACTTCGGGTTCGGGCTGTGGATCACCTTTGACCTGGCGGTCATCGCCCTGGGCGCCGGCGCCTTTTTCTCCGGCTTCCTGCGGTACATCATCCGCATCGACGAACTGAAAAACATCATCAACCTGGCGGTCATCGTCGGGTTCCTGTGCTACTCCGGCGCCATGCTCGTCCTGGTGCTGGACATCGGCCAGCCGCTGCGGGCCTGGTTCGGCTACTGGCATCCCAACGTCCACTCCATGCTGACGGAAGTCATCTTCTGCATCACCTGCTACTGCACGGTGCTGATCATCGAGTACGTTCCGCTCATCCTGGAGAACCGCAAGATCAACGAGAACCGGTTCTGCCACCATCTGGCCCACAACTTCCACGTGTACATGCCGCTTTTTGCCGGCATCGGCACCTTCCTGTCCTTCTTCCACCAGGGTTCCCTGGGCGGCATGTACGGCGTGCTCTTCGGCCGTCCGTTCGTGTTCCGCGAAGGCTTCTTCATCTGGCCCTGGACCTTCTTCCTGTTCATCTCCTCGGCCATTGCCTCCGGTCCCGGCTTCACCATGATCTGCGCCGCCCTGATGGAAGCCATCACCGGCCGCAAGCTGGTCAGCTACGAGACCAAGAAGCTCATGGGCAAGATCTCCGGTCTGCTCCTGTGCGTCTACATCTTCTTCAAGATCATCGATACCTACGCCTGGGCCAAGGGCATCCTGCCCGGCATGGGGCTGACCTTCGACCAGATGTACAACAGCGAGTACGGCTACGGGCAGATCCTGCTCTGGCTCGAACTCTTCTGGTTCGGCGTGATCCCGGCCGTGATGCTGATCACTCCCTGGGTGCGCGAGCGTCCGGCACTGATGTACACCGCCGCGGTCATGACCGCCATCGGTGTGACCATCAACCGTTTCGTCTTCACGGTCCAGGCCCTGGCCATCCCGGTCATGCCCTTCGACCGTTGGACGTCCTACGCCCCCAACTGGGCCGAATGGTCCACCTCCGGCATGATCGTGGCCTACGGCTTCCTGGTCATGAGCCTTTCCTACCGGTATCTGCCGATCTTCCCCCAGGAAGTGAAGCTGAACAAGTAGGACGCATCCCGCTCCACACCAAGGCCCCTTCGGGGGCCTTTTTTATTGGTGACAAAAGGCGGGCGGTTGTGCTCATCTTCGACCTTGGACCGGCACCGTGCCGGACCGCAACACAGCGCGAGGAGCCGTCATGATTCGAAACGGGGAAGGGCGTCTGGACGCCGTCGACGCGGCACGAGCCTTGGGGCTCGGGTTGGTCTATTACGGCCATTTCGTCGAGCAGACCATGTACCTGCAGAACCCTGCTGCGGCTTTGCAGTACAAATGGGTCTACTCCTTTCACATGATCCTCTTCTTCGTGCTGTCCGGCCTGGTCCGCGGTGCGCGTCCGGCCGTCGTGCCGCCGAAGGCCTTCGTGGCTTCGACCTGGGCGGGCAGGATCGTGCCGTACCTGTTTTTCAGCCTTGTCCTGGCCCTCATCTCCCTGTTTCTGCCGGGATGGTTTCCCATCGTCGACCTCTCGAAGCCGGCCGGCTACCTGCAGGCCACCGTGGCCACGGCCATGGGGTTCCCGCTTTTCTGCGTTCCCCTGTGGTTCGTGGCCTGCCTCGTCAGCGTGGAGTGCGTGCACCGTCTGGCCGGCTGGGCGCTGAACACCCCCCGGCGCATTCTGCTGGCCGCAGCGGCCTGCTACATCGGCGGGTACGCCCTCAACGAGCGGTATTTCTTCTTCGGGCAGAACATGAGCTTTTGGCTTCTGCACGAGGTGCCGGTCGTGTACGCGTTCTATCTCAGCGGGGTTCTCCTGGGACGCACACGGGTGCTGGACAGGGTCGGGCCCGGGACGGCTGTCGCCATCTTTCTGGTCTCGGTCGCAGCAGTGCATCTGACCTTTGACCTCAACCAGGGCCCTTTCCGCTATCTGCAGGCAGTCATCATTCTTCTTTCGGGGCATGGCCATTTCCTGTGGTTCCCCTTCACGGCGTTGGCCGGCACGTGCATGGTCCTGGCCTTGGGCAAGACGCTGCAACGGGTCCAGCTCCTGACATTTCTGGGACGCAACGGCATGATCCTGCTGGCCATGAACGGGGTCTTCTACCACTTCGTGAACAAGCCCCTTGCGGCGTGGACGCTGGCCACGCTTCCCGCGGACGGGCTGACGGTCTTTCTCGTCAGCTCCGCGGTCACCGTCTGCAGCATCGCGGCGAGCGTGCCCGTCATTCACGCCCTGAACCGGGCCATCCCCCAGCTTGTGGGCAAGCCTCGAGAGTCGGGGATGTTTTTCGGTCCGCTGGTGCGCGGATAGGGACGTCGTGAATACGCTGCGCATCCTGCCCGCGGCAGGTGCAGGGAGGTGGCGGTGACGGCCGACGAGCGCGGTTTGCGTAGGACGCTCCTGACCCTCAATGTCTTTGCGGCCCTGAAGATGACGCTCTTTCCCATGGCCGTCATCACCCTCTTCTGGAAGGACGAGATCGGCCTGTCGCTGACCGAGATCCTGACCCTGCAGGTGTTCTTCTCCCTGGCCAGCGTCGTGATGGAATACCCTTCGGGCTACGTCAGCGACCGGCTCGGGTACCGCTTCGCCCTTGTCACGGCCTGCGTCTTCGGGCTCCTGGGCTGGGGGTGGTATCTTGCCGCTGAGACCTTCTGGGGCGTCCTGCTGGCGGAGCTGCTGCTCGGGGTGAGCTACGCCTTCATCAGCGGCTCCGACACGGCGCTTCTCTTCGAAAGCCTGCGGGCCGCCGACAGGGTGGATCTCTACGCGCGTTGCGACGGACGCATGGTCGGCTGGGCCCAGGGCGGCGAGGCGGCCGGGGCGCTTATGGCGGGCTTCATGTACGCCCAGTGGCCGCTCATGCCCTTTGTGGCGCAGATCGCCGTCTGGACCCTGGCCCTGGGGCTGTGCCTGAGCCTGCGAGAGCCCGTCGGGGATGACGGCGGACATGTCACCTCCCATCTGGCCGAGGCTCTGGGTGTGTGTCGCCTGGCCTTCACCAGCCCGGCCATCCGGTCGACCATCCTGAGCGGGACGCTTCTGGGTCTGGCCTCCTTCTACATGGTCTGGCTCATCCAACCCCACATGCAGGCCTGCGGCGTTCCTCTGAGCTGGTTCGGCCCGGCCTGGGCCGGCGCCAACCTGGTCGTGGCCCTGGCCGCCTCAGGCAGCCACAGGGTGCAGCGGAGCATCGGCATGCGGGGCATGTACGGGCTCTTCTTCCTGCTCATCGTCGCCGCCTATGCCGGCCTTGGCTTTTCCACAGCCCTGGGAAGCTTTGCCTTCTACTACCTGCTCACGGCCATGCGCGGCCTGCAGGGCCCGCTCATGCGCTCCCGGCTGCAGGCCCTGAGCGAGCGCCGCAACCGGGCGAGCATCCTTTCTCTGCACAGCCTGGTGTTCCGGTTGGGCTTCGTCCTGACCGGCCCCCTGGTGGGCCGACTGGCCGATGCCGAAGGGTTGCCCGCGACCTTCCTGACCCTGGCCTGTGCATTTGCGGTGGCGCTGCCCCTGGTGGGAAGAGAATTTTTGCGCCGCAACCATCCGGATTCCAAAATCTAGTTTGCCCTTCCACAATGCTTTGGAGGCCGTGTGGAAAAGGTTTCGGTTGCCGCAGCGAGTCGGATCGATTAAGAATGACTCCGTTCCGCTGATCCACTTCAGGAGCCTGGGAACCCGGTGCGAATCCGGGGCGGTCCCGCCACTGTAAGCCCCAAAGGGCGAGCCAGAAAACCGGTCTGAAGCATTTCTCTTAACCCTCTGCACGCGGATGCAGGGCGTTGAGATATTCAGAAAGAAACGTCCAAAACTTCGAGCTGACATGACGGACACGAGCCCTGTCTGGGATCGCGTGCGCGGCATTGAGCCGGTGAGTCTGTGCGACTGGCCCGGAAGGGTTTCCTGCGTGCTTTTCACCGGCGGCTGCAACCTGCGCTGCCCGACCTGCCATAATGCCTCCCTGGCCTGGACCTGGGAGAAACTGCCCGCCCTGGACAGGGCGACGGTGCTGGCCGACCTCGGCAGGCGCCGCCGCTGGCTGGACGGGATCACCGTGTCCGGCGGCGAACCGACCTGTCTGGACGGCCTGCCGGAGTTGCTCGCCGACCTTGCGGTCACGGGCCTTCCGGTCAAGCTTGATTCCAACGGCTCCGCCCCCGATGTCCTGGCCGATCTGCTCAGGGAGAACCTGGTCCAGACCGTGGCCGTGGACGTCAAGGGGCCGTGGCGGATGTACCCGGAGCTGACCGGGCGCGCCATAACGCCCCAAGGGGCCAGGCAGTCTCTGGAGCGGGTTTTCGGCCTGGCCGCCGAGTATCCGGGTCGCGTCTATTTCCGCTGCACCAAGGTCCCGGCCCTTTCCCCGGATGATCTGGAGGAGACGAGAGCCCAGGTGCCCGCGGACCAGCCCCTGTCCTTCCAGGAGTTCGTGCCGCCCCGAAGTGCCGCGGACGTTTCTTGAGAACCTCAAACCAGATTTTTCGATCGGAGTATTCATGCCCCAGCAGATTGTGAAACGTGACGGACGGATTGAATCCTGGTCCGTGGACCGCATTGCCCAGGCCATCCTCAAATCCCTGAACGCCAGCGGCATCAAGGACCCCCTCCTGGCCAAACGCCTGGCCGGGAAGGTGGAGGCCAAGCTCGACGGCATGGACAATCCCGAACAGGAGCTCGTGCAGGACACCGTCGAGCAGGTGCTCATGGAGTCCCGCCTCTATCACGTCGCACGCCGCTACATCGTGTACCGCGAAAAGCGCCGCCAGATCCGCAGCCAGACCGAGACGTTTCTGGACGTGACCGAGACCATCGACAGCTACCTGAACAAGTCCGACTGGCGCGTGAGCGAGAACGCCAACATGGCCCACTCCTTCCAGGGGCTCATGCTGCACCTCTCGGGCTCGGTCCAGGCCCGCTACTCCCTGGAGAAATACCCCGAGGAAATCCGGCAGGCCCACGAGCACGGCTATTTTCACATTCACGACCTGTCCTTCGGCCTGGCCGGCTACTGCGCCGGCTGGTCCCTGCGCGACCTGCTGCTGGAAGGCTTCAACCTCGAAGGCCGCTGCTCCTCGGGCCCCTCGCGCCACTTCGACGCGGCCCTGGGCCAGATGGTCAACTTTCTGGGCACCCTGCAGAACGAATGGGCCGGCGCCCAGGCCTTCAACAACGTCGACACCTATCTCGCGCCCTTCGTGCGTCATGACGGCTTGAACTACGACGAGGTCAAGCAGGCCATGCAGAAGTTCGTCTTCAACCTGAACACGACTTCGCGCTGGGGCGGGCAGAGCCCGTTCACGAATTTGACCTTCGACCTGACCCCGCCGACGCATATCGCCTCCGAGGCGGTCATCATCGCCGGAGCTCTGCAGGACAGCACCTACGGCGAATACGGCGTGGAAATGGAGATGATCAACCGCGCCTTCCTGGAAGTCATGCTCAAGGGCGACTACCACGGGCGCATCTTCTCCTTCCCCATCCCGACCTACAACGTGACCCCCGACTTCCCCTGGGAGTCAGAGGTGGGCGAGTTGCTGCTCAAGCTCACGGCCAAGTACGGAGCCCCGTACTTCCAGAACTTCATCAACTCCGACCTCAAGCCCGAGGACGTGCGCTCCATGTGCTGTCGCCTGCAGATGGACCTGCGCGAGCTGCGCAAGCGCACGGGCGGCCTCTTCGGCGCCGGCGACCTGACGGGCTCCATCGGCGTGGTCACCCTGAACCTGCCCAAGCTGGCCTATCTTGCCCAGGGCGAGGAAGATTTCCTGGACCTGGTTGGCGAGTACGCGGCCCTGGCCAAGGATTCCCTGGAGTTCAAGCGCAAGATGGTCGCGGACAACATGGACAAGGGTATGTTCCCCTTCTCCCGGCGCTACCTCAAGAACGGCTTCCGCGGCCACTTCAGCACCATCGGCATCCTGGGCGGCCACGAGGCCTGCCTGAACCTCCTGGGCAAGGGCATCGAGACCGACGCCGGGACCAGGCTCATGATCCGCACCCTGGACCATCTGCGGACCATCACGGCGCGCTTCCAGGAGGAGACGGGCAACCTCTATAACCTCGAAGCCACGCCGGCCGAGGGCACGAGCTACCGCCTGGCCAAGATCGACAAGAAGCTCTACGCCGACATCCAGGCCTCGGGCAACGGCGTGCCCTACTACACCAACTCGACCCTGCTGCCCGTGGGCCACACCACGGACATCTTCACGGCCCTGGAGCACCAGAATCGCCTGCAGCCCATGTACACCGGAGGCACCGTGTTCCACAGCTTCCTGGGCGAGTCCGTGCCGGACATCAAGGCCCTGCGGAGCTTCATCGTCAAGGCCCTGAGCGAGACCAAGATCCCCTACATCTCCGTCACGCCGACCTTCTCCATCTGCAAGGACCACGGCTACCTCACGGGCGAACAGGCCACCTGCCCGCGCTGCGGCCAGGAGACCGAGGTCTACACCCGGGTGGTGGGCTACTACCGGCCGGTCAAGATGTGGAACCGCGGCAAGCAGGCTGAGTACAAGGATCGCGTGGAGTACTCCCAGGCCTCCTGCTTCGGCGCCTAGGCCCTCGCGGGAAACAAAAAGAAAACGGCCGGGCTGCTTGTGCAGTCCGGCCGTTCGACGTTGCAGGCCAGGTCCCGGGGCGCCGGGAGGGGAGTCAGCGCAGCGTCGTCCGGTTCCCCTGCCCCAGGCTGCTGAAGACGGAGCGCAGCCCGGCGGCCAGCCGGAGGATGGCCTTGGAGATGACCGGCTCGGGCCGGTTGATTTTCTGGGAGTGCAGAAAGACGGTAATTTCGCGCATGATGAACCTCGTATTCGGAAATATGGTAAATTTTGTGAATGTCGTTTTGAAGCGAGGGTCAATTAGGCGCGAAAGATCTGTTCGTCAAGAGAATTTCTGACGATTATATTTTTGTATGATTTCAGGTCGCTGGCCTGTCAGGACGGCGGCAGCAAGGCGTCCTGGGTGGCCCGGTCCCACTGGGCGGTGGCCGGCATAGCCAATGACGCGCGGAAACGGGCCAGGGCGGCCTTGGATCGTTTGCCCCACACGCCGTCGATTTTGCCCTTGTAGAGGCCTTGGCCCGCCAGGGCCTGCTGGACGCGTTTGGCGTCTGCCTTGTGTTTGAGATCGAGCAGCGGGGCGGGCGGGGTCTTTGCCTTGACGGCGGACGGGGCCGCCCCCATGAGGAGGCGGACTTCCTCGGTCAGGCGCAGGCGGCACGAGGCCGAGGCCAGGACGACGCGGTCCGCGGTCTGCACGATGCGCGCGCTGACCCGTACCCCGCCGTCGGCCAGGGTGTATGTGCCGGTCAGCACGGTCTGCAGGCCCGAGGTCGAGCCGACCTGATCCGGGCTTCCGGACAGGGCCGTCTCCCCGTTTTCCTTGAGGCTGTAAGGGCTCGGCATGAAGACGCGGGTGTCGGCCACTCGGTACCCGTGGCGCGCGAAGGCGTTGCCGGTCTCTTCGGCCAGGATGCGCCCCAGCGGGGACGTCGACCGGAGGTCGTTCAGGTCCGCGAAGGGGGCGGTCATGATGGCGGCGGACCGGTCCAGGCGGACCTGGAGGTTCCCGGCCAGACTGTCGGCCAGGGCGGTGCAGAGTTCCTCGATGCGCGACGCCCCGCAGCCGGCCGTGCCGGGGGCTGGGATGGCGCAGAGCAGGGCGCAGAGGAGCAGGATGGCGCGGGTCATTTGTTCACCAGCGAATAGCGTTTGAGCTCGACGTCCCCGCTCGGCGCGCCGAGCTTGTACTGGGCCATGTCGCGGCCGTCGACGTAGAAGATGCTCGAATCCCGGTACAGGTAGCCGCCGTTGTGCACGAGGGCGGAGGTGACCTGGATTTCCGTCTGCGGCGTCTGCGGGTCGAACAGGCCGCTTTCTTCGGACACCATGGGCACCTCGGGGTAGCGTCCCTTGTCGTCTTTGGCCTGCACGAAATCCGGATCCGCGATGAGGAGGCGGCCCGACCGGTTCCGCGTGAGGGTCCGGCGGTGCGTGACCGTCTCCACGCCCACTTCCAGAACGGCGGCTCCGTCCGGCGTGAAGGAGACCGGCACGCCGTAGTCCACCAGGCGGGTCAGCAGCGCTTCGCGGTAGGTTTTGCCGAACGTGGTGGCCGGCGCCGGCGCGACGTAGACGCGCACGTCCCCTTCGGGATGGAAATGTTCCAGCGCCTTGGCGCAGTTGCCGGCGACCGTGGCCGCGAGGCGATCCCAGTGGGCCATGGCCTGCATTTTGGGCTGCGAGGACAGCGGGTATCCGGAGGCCAGCGGGGCCTGGGCCGTGGCAAAGCTGTCGGACTGCGAGCTGTTGATGCCGGCCGGGGAGCAGGCGGCCAGGGACAGTGCGGCCAAAAGGGCGAGAAGGGTGGTCAGGCGCATGACGTGCTCCTTGAAATCGGTTCTTTCCATGATCAGGTTATCGGCCGCGCCGAAGAAAACTTAAGGTCAGGCGGCAGGCCTTTGGCACGGGGCATGCTTTGCAGTTGCAAGTCGGCATTTTTCTCCGGGGGGTTCGACCATGTCCAGAATATTCATCGCTCTGGCGAGCGTGTTCCTGTGCGGCTGCATCCAGCTGCCGGCCTTCGTCGGCAAGGCTTCGGGCCCTGCCGAGCCGCGCCTGCTGGATTTTTCCTACAAGGCGGGGGACCAGTTGCACTCGCAGCTTTCGGGCGGCCCGGTGGCGTCCTACCCCATGCTCGCGGCGTCCTTCGTCGATTCGGCCAGCATGGAGAACACCAACGATCTCGGCAGGCTCTTGTCGGAACAGGTCGCCTCGCGGCTCAGCCAGCACGGCTACTCCGTGACGGAAATCCAGCTGCGTTCGGATCAGCTGCGCGTCGATCCGTCCGGCGGCGTCATGGCCCTGTCCCGCGACATCGCCGAGATCAACACCGACTCAGCCGCATATTCCATCCTGGTCGGGACGTACACGGTCGTGGGGCGTCAGATGTACGTCAACGCTCGCGTCCTGCGGGCCAGCGACGGCATCGCTCTGGCCTCTTCGGATTTTTCCCTGCCGTATGTCCGCCAGCAGAAGGCCGACGGAAGGCCTGCTGCCGTTCAGCCTTCAGTGGAAACGATTCTCAGATGACGCGCCCGCCCGCTTCGTGCTTGTTCTTGTGCCAAGATTGACTTATGTAGGGATTCTTGTGTCAATCTTTACATATTCGGAGGAAGCATGAAGAAATTGCTCTTGGTATTCGCGCTGTTGTTTCTGCCTGTCACGGGCATGGCCCAGGACAAGGTGCTGAAGATGTCCACCACCACCAGCACCGAGTCTTCGGGACTGCTTGAGGTGCTTCTGCCCGAGTTCAAGAAGGACACGGGCATCGACGTCCAGGTAATGGCCAAGGGCACGGGCGCGGCCATCAAGGACGGCATCGACGGCAACGTGGACGTCATTTTCGTGCATGACCCCGCCCGCGAGGAGAAGTTCGTGGCCGACGGCTTCGGCACCAAGCGCTATTACGTCATGTACAACGACTTCCTGCTGATCGGTCCGGCCACGGACCCTGCCGGCGCCAAGGGCCCCGACGCGGCGGCGGCCATGAAGAAGATCGCCCAGTCCGAGGCGGTCTTCGTCTCCCGCGGCGACGACAGCGGCACCCACGCCAAGGAGCAGGAGCTCTGGAAGGCCACGGGGCTGCCCCTGAAGGAAGAGGATACCGTCTTCAAGGCCAAGGACAAGGAAATGAAGTTCAAGACCGTGCACCCCGAAGGCATGAAGGGCTACATGTCCATCGGCCAGGGCATGGGCAAGACCCTGACCTTTGCCGAGGAGAAGCAGGGCTACACCATCACGGACCGCGGGACCTACGTCCAGTACAAGTACGGCCGGCCCGAGGGCCTGCAGCTCGAGTCCATCAGCGAAGGCGACAAGACGCTCTTCAACCCTTACGGCGTCATTCCGGTCAATCCGGCCAAGCACCCCCATGTGCGCTTCGACCTGGCGGAGACGTTTGCCAAGTGGCTCGTCTCAGAGCGCGGACAGAAGGTCATCGGCGACTTCAAGCTGCTTGACAAGCAGCTCTTCTTCCCCGACGCGAAATAGGCCGAGGCGGCTCGATTTCGCGCGCCGGACGCCACGTCCAGGCGTCCGGGGAATTGACGTTAGCGGCCCGCTCCTCGAGCGGGCCTTTTTTTCCCGAGGGCACTCATTTCAGGGGTATGCATGTTTTTTTGGGATAGTCTTTGGGCGGCGCTCCAACTGTTGTTCAGCTTTGACGGGGAACTTCTGCATATCGTCGGCGTGTCGCTCAACGTCAGCTTTTGGGCCACCTTGGCTGCTTGCGTCATCGGCGTACCGGCGGGTTTTTTGATCGGTATCGCCAGTTTCAGGGGCAAGCAGGCGGTCATCACCTTTTTCAACACCATGCTGGCCCTGCCGACCGTGGTCATCGGCCTGCTGGTCTACTCGCTGCTGTCCCGGCGCGGCGTGCTCGGTCAGCTTGGCTGGCTCTATTCCCAGAAGGCCATGATCGTCGGCCAGATCATTCTCATCACGCCCATTATCGTGGCCTTCACCATCGCGGCCGTCGGTCGAATCGACGACCGCTACCGGCGCACGGCCCTGACTCTGGGCGCGTCCTCGTGGCAGGTGGCCCTGGTGGTCCTGCGCGAGGCGCGATTCAGCATCATGGCCGCCATCGTGGCCGCGTTCGGCAGGGTCATCTCCGAGATCGGCATCTCCATGATGCTCGGCGGCAACGCCAGGGGCTTCACCCGGACCATGACCACGGCCATGGCCCTGGAGTACGACAAGGGCGAATTCGTGCTGGCCCTGGGGCTGGGCATCGTGCTTTTGACCATCAGCCTGGTGGTCAACGTGCTGCTCGGGTACGTGCAGGGGAGGACGCAGCGATGAGCCTTTTCGAACTCCACGGCGTGCGCATGGTCTACGACGGACGGGTCGTGCTCGATCTGCCGCGGCTCGGGATCGAGCATGGACTCGCCTATTCCCTGCAAGGGCCAAACGGGGCCGGCAAGTCGACGCTCCTGGGGATACTGTCCTTTCTGACCGCGCCTCACGAGGGGCGGGTCCTTTTTCAGGGCGAGCCAGTGCTCTGGAAAGAATCCAGCTTGCGTCCACTGCGGCGCCAGGTCGCTCTTGTTGAACAGCACCCGGTCATGTTCAGCCGCAGCGTGCGCGAGAATGTGGGATACGGCCTGGCCATCCGGGGAGTGGCCAGGGCGGAGCGCAACAGGCTGGTGGACGAGGCGCTGGAACTGGTGGGGTTGTCCCACTTGTCCGAGGTCTATGCCCCACGCCTATCCGGGGGCGAAACCCAGCGCGTGGCCATCGCCAGGGCCCTGGCCAACAACCCGAAAGTGCTCCTGCTGGACGAACCCACGGCCAGCGTGGACACGCAGAACCGCATCGTCATCGAGCAGGTCGTGGCCGAGCTGCGCGACAGAGGGGACACGACCATCGTGCTCTGCACCCACAACCGCTCACAGGCCTGGGCCCTGTGCCCGCACGTCATCTTCCTGGAGGACGGGAAGCTGGTGCACCGTTCTCGCGCCAATTCTTACGCCGGGATCACGAACGTGACGGACGGACAGGCATGGTGCCGGATCGCAGAGAATTTCCGCGTGCCCGTCAACGGCTGTGAGCCGGGGAGGGTCAGGATATCCATCGACCCCGAAGGGGTGCGCCTGCAGCGGGCCCTGGAGACGGGGCTCAACTGCGGCCCTTTGGCCAAGATTCGTCTGGAAGGGGACACAGTGGCCTTGAGCGTCAATCTGGGGCGCCCCCTGGATGTGCAGATGCCACTCGTTGATTTCAGGGCGGCGGGTCTGACCGTCGGGGATATGGTCCTGGCCGAGATTCGACCCGAGGCAGTCGAATGCCATGCCGGGCACTGATCCCGCCGCCACCAGGAAGAGAGACCACGATGATGCCCCACGACCTTATCCCCGCGTCCGGTGCGGCCACCCGTCCCCACGTCCGTCCTGGCGAGTCCGCCTGGCGGGAACTGTGCTCGACCCTCAACCGTCTCCGCCGCGACGAGGGCGGCTGGTGGTCGAAGATCGAGGCTGATGCCGAGGCCGTCCCCAGGATCGACGTATCCGGGGTCGTGGTGCGGCTGCGCGGGAACGTTTTCGCCGAGATCGGGCTGCGCGGCGGCGAGCCGCAATGCCGCATCGAGCCAGGGCACCTTCTGCTGACCCATCCGGGAGGGCGGACCGTCCTCGGGGACGGCGTGGCCTGCGCCCGCTCGGTCCAGACCCTGTCCGAACTGGCCGAACACTACGATCATGTCCGCCGCCATGCCTGCCGTCATGTGGACCGCCGCCAGGCCATCCTGGATCGCCTCTTCCTCCGCCACGTCTGCGTCCTGGCCCTTGACGCCCCGTTTGAAGCCCCCCTTGACGCCGGCCGGGTCGATCTCGTGGCCCTGTCGCCGCAGGGCGTGGCCGTTTTGTTTCTGCTGCGGCGCTACGCCGACGGGGACCTGCGCCTGAAGGGGCGCGGGGGCATCGTCTGGCGGATGCGGGAAATGGACCGCCGGCTCGCGGACCAGGCGGCCGCCTCCGCCTGGGTCAGCGGCCTCCTGGAGCGCGGCGCCGCCCTCGACACCCGACATTCCCGGCGCTACCGCCTGCCACCATCCCTGCACGTCCACCCGTATGTCCGCCTGCTTATCGTCGACTTCGACCACGCCCAGCGTCAGGCCGGGCTGCCGTCCCTGCGCGCCGACCTCGAACGCGGGCTTGACCGCAGCGGCGCCCGGAGTGATATTCATTGCCTTGGCGACGCCGGAAACATCTCCTTCGGGACCTTTTTTTTCGGCCTCTGACAGTTTCCACGTTTTGCGGCGGAGGCGATATGTCCGATCTGCATTTGTGGCACCGCACCGAACTCGGAAAGCTCAGGCAGGACATGGAGGAGCTCTTCGACTCCCTCGTGCGGGACTTCTGCAGCCCCCTGGATCTTCGGCTGCTGCGTTGCGAGCCGGATGTGCGCGTGGTCAACGAAGGCGAGGCCATCGTCGTCACGGCCCTTGTTCCCAACCTCGACCCGCGTTCCATCAAGGTCTCGGTGTCCGGGAACAGGCTGTCCATTTCCGGGGAACGGGTGGAGGAGGACCGCGACGAGGGGAGCCTGTACATTGCCCGGCAGGGGTTCGCCAGTTCCGTGCGGCTCTCCTCGGCCGTGGACGCGGACCAGGTGACCGCCAGCTACGCGGGCGGGATGCTCAGGATCGTCCTGCCCAGGCTCGCGGGCCGCACGCCGGTGCGGAAGCGGGCGAACGAGCACAACAACGAGCGAGGTTGGCATGAGTGAATCGTTACGACTGACTCCCGAGGAATTGCGGTGGACCCTCGACACTTCCACCCTGCCTTTCGCCACCACGGACGAACTCGAGCCCCTGGACGAGATCCTCGGCCAGGACCGGGGCGTGGAAGCCCTGCGCTTCGGCATCGGGGTGCGCCGTCCGGGCTACAACATTCTGGTCACTGGCGCTCCGGGCTCCGGCCGCATGGACGCCGTGAAGAAGGTCCTGGCCATGGCCGTGGAGGGTGGCAATGTCCCCGGCGACCTGTGCTACCTGAACAACTTCAAGGACCCCGAAGCCCCCATCCTGGTGCGCCTGGGCCAGGGGCAGGGCGCGCGTCTGAAGAAGAGCATGCAGGCGCTGGTGGACGAACTCCGGAAGGAGGTTCCCAAGCTCTTCGAGAGCCCGGAATATCTCGCCCGCAAGAACGAGATCAACGAGGCCTACGAAAAAAAGACCGCGAGCTTCTTCATGAATCTCGAAAAACAGGTCAAGGAGGCCGGCTTCGCCTTGGTCACCTTCCAGGGGCGTCAGGGCCAGCCGCCCGAGGTCATGCCCGTCGTCGACGGGGAGCCGACCCCGGTCCTCAAGCTCGAACAGATGGTCGAGAAGGGCCGCTTCCCCCGCGACGAGTTCGAGCGCATCAAGGCCAAGCATTCCGAGATCAAGAGCGAGATCGACTCCATCTTTCTCCAGATTCGGCAGTTGCAGAAGGAGATCCAGGAGAAGAACCGGCAGGCCGACAAGGCCATGTTCTCGAACCTGGCCGACGATCTCATCGCCCCCTTGCGCGAGGATTTCGCCTGCGAGGAGCTGAACGAGTATTTCCGGCACATGATCGACAACATGGTCGAGAACATCGCCATCTTCTTCGCCCAGGAACAGCCCCCGCACATGCCCGTGGGCGACCCCTTCGAGCAGTACACGGTCAACGTGATGGTGGACAACTCCGAGCAGCAGGGGCCACCGGTCATCATCGAGGAATACCCGACCTACCGCAACCTGTTCGGCAGCATCGAGCGCATCGTGGACCGCAGCGGCGTCTGGCGCACGGACTTCTCGCGCATCAAGGCCGGCTCCTTCGTGCGCGCCAACGGCGGCTATCTGGTCCTGAACCTCCTGGACGCCATCATGGAACCGGGCGTCTGGCAGTCCCTCAAGCGGGCCCTGAAGAGCCGCAAGATGGAGATCCAGACCTACGACCCCTTCTATCTGTTCACCACCTCTTCCATGAAGCCTGAGCCCATCGAGATGGACATCAAGGTCATCGTCCTGGCCGACACGTACATGTACCATCTGCTGCAGCACTACGACGATGACGTGCCCAAGATATTCAAGGTCCGGGCGGACTTCGACACGACCATGGACAACACCGGCGAGGCCGTGAGCCAGTTCGCCCGCTTCGTCCGCGCCCGCTGCACCGAACACGGCCTGCGCCCCTTCGACCGCACGGCCGTGGCGGCCCTGGTGGAGGAGGCCGTGCGCATGGGCGGGCGGCAGGAGAAGATGGCCGCCACCTTCCCCAAGCTGACGGACCTGCTCATGGAGGCCGAGTATTTCGCACAACAGGACGGCCGGGACACGGTCATGGGTGACGACGTGGCCCGCGCCGTCGAGGCCCGCATCCATCGTTCCAGCCTCATCGAGGAAAAGATTCAGGACATGATCGACCGCGGGTCCATCATGATCGACACGGACGGCGCCAAGGCCGGCCAGATCAACGGCCTGGCCGTGTACAGCATGGGCGACATCATGTTCGGCAAGCCCAGCCGCATCACCGTGGCCACGTCCATGGGCAAGGCAGGCATCATCAACATCGAGCGCGAGGCCGACCTGTCGGGCAGCACCCACAACAAGGGCGTGCTCATCCTCGGCGGCTACCTGCGCAAGATGTTCGCCCAGGACAAGCCCCTGGCCATGAGCGCGTCCATCGCCTTCGAGCAGAGCTATTCCGGGGTCGACGGCGACAGCGCCTCGTCCACGGAGATGTACGCCCTGCTGTCGAGTCTTTCGGGCGTGCCCATCAAGCAGGGCGTCGCAGTGACGGGCTCCGTCAACCAGAACGGCGAGGTGCAGGCCATCGGCGGGGTCAACCACAAGATCGAGGGCTTCTTCGCCTGCTGCAAGGCGCGCGGACTGACCGGCGCGCAGGGCGTCATCATCCCCAGGGCCAACGTCAAGGACCTCATGCTCAAGCCCGAGGTCGTGGACGCCGTGCGCGGGGGGACGTTCCACATCTGGTCCGTGGACACCATCGAGCAGGGCATCGAGATTCTGACCGGCAAGAAGGCCGGTGCGCGCAGGAAGGACGGCACGTACCCCAAGGGCAGCATCTACGCCCTGGCGGACGAGCGCCTGAAGAGCCTGGCCGAGGGCATGGTCCGGTTCGGCAAGGACGAGAACAACACGAAGGACAATGATTGAACGGGCGACTGCCCATAAGGAGCATATCTTGGAAAAGAACATGTACGATCTGGTCATTGTGGGCGGGGGGCCTGCTGGTCTCTCGGCGGGCATCTACGCCATGCGCGCGGCCATGAACGCCGTGCTGGTCGAGAAGGGCATGCCCGGCGGGCAGGTCGCCCTGACCAAGGACGTGGAGAACTACCCCGGCATCGAGGAGGTCGGGGGCTTCGAGCTGTGCGAGAAGTTCCTGAACCACGCCAAACGCTACAATCTGGAGATTCGGGAGAACGAGGTGGCCCGGGTGGAGCCCGGCGTTGACTTCCACGAGGTGGTGCTGACCGACGGCACCCGGCTGGACACCCATGCCGTGATCCTGGCCGCCGGCGGCTCGGCCCGCAAGCTGGGCGTGCCCGGCGAGATGGAGCAGTACGGCAAGGGCGTGTCCTATTGCGCGACGTGCGACGGGTTCTTCTTCCGCGGCAAGACCGTCGTCGTGGTCGGCGGCGGCGACACAGCCCTGGAGGATGCCCTGTATCTCTCCAAGATCTGCAAAAAGGTCTATCTCGTGCACCGGCGGGAAGAGTTCCGCGGCAGCCGCATCCTTCAGCAGCGCGTCTTCGCCGAGCCTCGCATCACCCTGGTCCTGAGCTCCGTGCTGACGAACATCGCCGGCAACGACCAGGGCGTGACCGGCGTGACCGTCCAGCACGTCGAGAGCGGCGAAACCCGCGACATCGACACCGACGGCGTGTTCATCTTCGTCGGGTTCAGGCCGAACAACATGCTTGTGCCGGCCGGAGTGAAGATGAACGCGGCGGGATACGTCGTCACCGACGAGAAGTGCGAAACGAGTCTGCCCGGCATCTTCGCCGTGGGCGACCTGCGGCAGAAATACGCCAACCAGATCGTCCTGGCTGCGGCCGACGGCTGTGTCGCGGCCCTGGCCGCGGCGCACTTCGTGGAGGCCCGCAAGGCCCAGGCCGGCCGCAAGTAGGGCGGCTGGCGGATGCATGGCGCCGGACGCGGTCCGCGCCATGCGCCGGTTTCACGCAGTGGTCGTGAAAACAAAAAACCCCTTGAATTTCAAGGGGTTTTTTGTCGCCTGCGGCGGGAAATCTGCTGGCTCCCCGGGACAGATTTGAACTGCCGACAGGGTGGTTAACAGCCACCTGCTCTGCCAACTGAGCTACCGGGGAACGTCGGCCAGAAGGCGCTTTTAGGGAAAGGGGGCTCGGCTGTCAACCGGGAAAGCCCCCTTCTTTTCGGCCTATTCAGCGGACTTCCGGTCGGCTTACCGGAAATCGCGAAAGAGCGGATCGAGACGCTCCTGAGGATACAGTTTCCCGTAGGGCGGCAGGGACGAAGTGATCTTGCCCGGAGTCAGTTCCATGGCGCGTATCATGACCGTGTCCACCGGCAGCCTGTCCAAAACCTTCACCCGGTAGATCGGCGCCAGCTCGGCTCCCGCGGCGGAAGCCCTTGCAAGATAGCGGCGATATTCGGGGTCCGTTGTTTCCGAGGGGAGCCCGTACAGGCTTTCGCGGAATGTTCGCCCGTTCAGTTCGGTCTTGTACCCGCCGAGAAAGACGAACACCTCCTGATCGCCTGTCTTGACGACCCGCGACAGCAGAAGGATCGAGGCCGGCCCCTCTCCCTCCCGCACAAAAACCAGAGTCTGGATCAGATCGATGGGCGGCAGGGACGTGTCCCTGGTTTCGCCCCTGACGTTGAACTGTTCCGCTCCGATATAGCGCCAACCAGGTTCGACGGGAATGGTTTCGGAGCCCCACAGGGCAACCTCCGCGTCGCCGGGCTGGTAAAGGTCCGCAAAGCGGGTGCCCGCGCATCCGGCCAACACGGCCACGATGGCCAGCGCCATGAAATCAAGAACGCCTGCCTGCAGAATTCGTTTGCACATGTCGTCCTCCTCGGCTGAATTCGACAGCATCATACGCCATCGGGGCCCGAAGTCCATGCCGCGGCCGGTGCGTGCCATCAGATGCGGCCCGAAGCTTCTAATCGACGCGCAGGATGGTGGAATACGCGCCGAACACGGCCCAGGCCGCAGTGCCTTCGCGCAGCCCGAGACGGTCGATGCTCTCGTTGGTCCCGATGGTGCACAGCTCGGTCTCGGCGTCGATGCTCAGGACGCATTCGGTGTTGATCCGTCCGCGGGTCAGGCGGACGATGCGGCCGAGGAATCGGTTTTCGGCCGAGCAGAGGGGCTCCGCTTCGGAACGGTACAGGTGCACCCAGGGGGCCTTGACCTCGATGGTCGCCAGACGGCCCGCCTTGAGGCCCATGCGCTTCAGGCTGTCCAGGGTGATGATGGACGAAAGCGTGTGTCCGCCGGGGGTGACCAGTTCCACCACGGCCTGCAGGTCGGCCGGCAGGATGCGGTCGACGCGGCCGAAGAAGGCGTTGCGGGCGCTGGTCTTGCGCGCGCTTTCGCGCTGCAGGAACGTGGAGGTCACGGCCCGGATGTCCTCTTCGGAGAACGATACGTAGGAAGACGTCAGGTTGGGGGTGGAGTGCCCCAAGTACTTCTGCACCGCCGGCAGGGGCATGTTGGACTGCATCAGCTCGACCCCGCGGGACTTGCGGATGGCCTCCGGGCTGCCCATCTGTTTGGGGAAACCGCAGGCCTGGGCGCGTTCGTAGAATTTGCGGCGCACGAAGGCCGGGTCCACGCTGAGGGTCTGCCCCGCGCTGCGAAGGAAGGCCTCGTCGTCCAGCAGCGCCCTGATTTCCCGCGACACGTTTTCGGCCAGTGGCACCGTCCGCGCCTCGGCGTCCTGGGCGTCGCGACCGAAGGCAACGGTCAGGGCGCCATGGTCGACGTCGCGGACGGGGTTCAGCGTCAGCACCTCGTGCAGTTTGGCCCCGGTATGGCGGATGAGCAGGAAGATGAGCAGGATGCGTTTGCGGGACAGGGCCACGTCGGCGCGCGGCGTTCCGTCGGCCCATGTCTTGAACTCCCGTTCCAGGCGTTCGAGCTGCAGCGTGTCCAGACACGAGGACGGCTCGGCCACGATGCGGCCGTGGTCGGACGGGCGGGAGGCTGGTCGGGTCTTCTTGCTGGTGGGAGGGTTCATAAGATTTATTTTGGACTGGTCGGAGGAGAAAAGGCAAGAGGAGAATGCAGATTGGGGGGAGGCGGCTCGGGGGTCTTCGGCCGGGTGCCGTCCGCGCGGTGTCGGAACTCCTTTGCCGGCCTCGAAGGGGATAACCGTTGCGTGCACGGCCGGAAACCGCGCTTCGGGCGAAGGCAACGGTTCTCCCGACGATGCCTGGCGCAGTCGGACAGCCGACGCCGCGCGGACGGCACCCGGCCGAAGACCTGCGCCTTGGCGTCGAGAGGCGTCGAAGATTGGGAATACCCCAGGCCGTCGGGAAAAAGAAAAGGCCCTTCGATGTGAAGGGCCTTTGAAATTCTGGCTCCCCGGGACAGATTTGAACTGCCGACAGGGTGGTTAACAGCCACCTGCTCTGCCAACTGAGCTACCGGGGATCGCTCGTGAGAAGCCCCTTTAGGGCAAAGAGGGATGCGCTGTCAACCGGTTTGGGCCGCGGCGCGAATTTTTGTCTGTCCGGCCTCCTCGGCCTTGCCCTGCTGCTCCAGGGCCGAGATGAGGACTTCCCAGAAGGCTGGCGCGTCGGGCTTGAGGTGTACGCTCTGGCGGGCCAGGGATTCGGCGATCTCCGGGTCGTCCCCGCGCTCCAGGTAGATCTTGGCCAGCAGGTGAAAGGAGTGGGCGTCCTGGGGGTTGGAAGTGATGGCCTGGTGGAGCAGTTCGCGAGCCGTGTCGCGGTCGTCGCGGCGGAAGGCCAGACGGGCCAGGTAGCGGTGGGCCAGGCTGCTCGCCGGCGTTTGCCCGTCGCCTGCGGGTGCGGCCCCGACCTGCTCGTAGAGGGCCCAGGCCCGCTCGAAATCCCCTTCCTCCTCGGCCATGAGGCCCAGGCGGATGAGGGCGTAGATGTGGTCGGGCTTGACGGCCAGAACCTGTTCGAAGGCCTGCCGCGCCGCTTCGGGGTCGCCGTCCTTGAGGCAGGCGCAGCCGAAATTGTAGAGGGGCATGATCTGGTCCGGGTGGCTTGCCGCGAGATCCTGGAAGATGGCCCTGGCCGAGTTGTACTTGTTCAGGCGGGCGTAGCAGACGCCGAGGGAGTTGCGGGCCAGGAGGTTGCCTTCGTCGGCCGTGAGGGCCTTCTTGTACTCGGCGATGGCGTCGTAGACTTCGCCCTGGGCGAAGAGCCGGTCGGCGCTGATGTTCAGGGAAATGGAGTCGAAGCAGGCGATCTTTTCGTCCTGCAGCAGCGCGGCGTGGTCCATGGCCTTGCGGGCGTTGTCCAGGATGTCCGAGCGGGTGAAGTCCAGGAAGGGGTAGCCCGCGATGCCCACGGACTTGTCCAGCCCGGCGAAGCGCTCGTCCTCGAAGAGCTCGCGCACCGCCCGCGCGCATTCGGACGGCTCCATGTCCGGCACGTGGTAGACGACGCAGTTCATGCTGTAGCGGCCGCCCAGGGCCGACGGGCCGAAGAGGGTTTCGGCGCGGTTGGTCAGGGCCTGGAAGAACTGTTCCTCCTTCATCTGGTCCATGGGCGTGCGTTCGGAGTGGGGCGACTCCAGGCGCATGAGCAGCACGGAGAAGGTCTTGGACTGGCTGCGCGCGGTCTGCCACGTCTGCAGGAAATCGCGGTAGGGGTAGAGGCCCGTCAGCAGGTCCTTTTGCGGTGAGCGGGCGCCCGGCTGGGCTTCGCGCTGCTCCATCAGACCCGAATGCTCGTCCAGAAGCGTCAGCTTGTCTCCCTTCTCCACCACCCAGTCCGGGTCGTTCTGGACCAGGATCTCGGCGATGGCCATTTCGTCCTGGACTTCCACCAGGGAGACCTCGGCCTTGTACATGGGCGGATAGTGCCCGAAGACCACGTCCCCGCTGGCGCCGACGATGGTCTCGCGGCCGTTGAACTTGCGCGACCAGACCAGGAAGCGCTGGCCCTCGTGGGCGTCCACGCTGCGGCCGAGGTTGATGATCAGCCGGTTCATGGGCATGACTTCGAGCACGACGCCGCCCTGGGTCAGGATCTGGTTGAAGGAGTAGACCTGCCCGCGGCCGCAGGCCTTGGCCGTGTTCAGGGCCTTCTCGGCTTTCTCCAGCACCAGCCAGGCCTGTTCGGCCGGGGCCTTCTGGAACTGCGAGCCCTGAAGGTCCTGGGGATAGTTGACGAAGCCGATGCTGGCCGACACGGACACGTCCTCGCGCAGGGGGGCGAAGCGGGCCGTGACCTTGGACATCTCGATGCCGAGGTTCGACGCCAGGTCGCGCAGCTTGGACCTTGAGGCCTGGGGCCAGAGCACGCCGAAGGAGTCGCCGTCCAGCCGGCAGACCAGGGCCTGCTTTGGGCAGACGTCGCGCAGCACCTCGGCCGCGAGGTTCAGGATGCGGTCGCCGAAGAGGTGCCCATAGCTCTCGTTGACCTGCCGGAAGCGGTCCAGGTCGATCATGATCAGTCCGAAGCAGGCGCTGTGCCCCTGCAGGGAATCGTCGGCCACGGCCTCGGGGCCGGGCATGATGGAGCCGAGGATGCCCGAGATCTCCCGCATCAGCGCCCCGTGCAGGCAGTGGCGGTTGGCGAGGCCCGTCAGGGGGTCGGTGATGGCCAGTTTCCTGAGCCCGATCTGCTCCAGGCACAGGGAGGCCATGACCGGCAGGTAGGGCAGGGCCTGGGCCGTCTTGCCGGCGTCCACCCCGCGGGCCTCGAAGATTGCCAGCAGCCTGTCGCCGCGGATGAGGGGCAGTTGAAGACGGTCGTCCTCCAGCACGGCCTTGCCGTAGGGGTGCTCGGCGTCGGGCTCGAGTTCCTCCGGACTGACGGCCGGGAACATGAGGCTGTAGGAGGAAAAGGACAGGAGTTCCTTGAAGGAGCTTTTGAGCAGAGGCTCGTATTCGACAATATCCTGCCGGCGCAGGGGAGAGATGGGACTGGCCGTGTTCATGATTGACCCCAGGGTGTTTCCGAAGCCTTTGCCTCATGCCGCACCCCTTGTCCAGAAAGGAGAATTGTGTTTTGGGTCGAAGGTGGCTACAGCCCGGGAAGACACCATTTCCGAGGGAGGAATCGATGCTTCACGTGACCGCCATGCCCCTGGGGCCCCTGGATACCAACTGCTATGTCCTGCACTCCGACCGCGAGGCCGTGGTCATCGACCCGGGCGGGGACGCCGACGAGATCCTGTCCTTTCTCTCCTCCAGAAAGCTCGCCCTGCACAGCGTTCTCAACACGCATCTGCACTTCGATCACATCCAGGGCAACGCCGACCTGGTGGCGGCCGCGGGCGTGACGGTCATGGCCAATCCCAAGGACGCCTATCTCATGCAGACGGAGCTCGGCGGGGGCGGCATGATGGGGTTTCCCCGCACGCCTCCCTTCGAGATCACCCCGCTGGAGGAGGGCGAACTGCCCCTTTTGGGCACGACGTGCCGTGTCCTGGCAACCCCCGGTCACAGCCCGGGCAGCCTGTCCTTCTACTTCGAGACGATCGGGGCCGTCTTCGTCGGCGACCTGATCTTCTACCGCTCCGTGGGGCGCACCGATTTTCCCGGCAGCTCCGAGAGGGAGCTCATGCGTTCCGTGCGCACCAAGATTTTCACCCTGCCCGAGGACACCGTGATCTATCCCGGCCACGGGCCCGAGACCACGGTGCGGCAGGAACGGCTCAACAACCCATTTTTCACCGAGTTCACCCACTAGGGAGGACCGCATGATTCCCGAAGGCGAACACGATTTCCGGGACAAGTGCTGACACGTGGGTTCCGATGCCAGTTGGTATCTGCGTTTCAGCCGGACGGACCGGCAGGTTTTCTGGGTCAGCCCGGGCGTCGTTCCCCAGCTTGAGAACGCGCTCTACGTCGAAACCGACTGGACCCTGACCACGCAGCCGGTCGGGGAATACGTGCGGGCGGAGTTCGTCCGCAAGCGTCGCCCATGAGACGGCCCGTCGTCATGTCCCTGAGCCCCCGCGGGGGCGGCAACAGCGATCAGGCCGCGGACCTTTTCGCGCGCTGCCTGCATGGCGAAAGCCATGCCTTGCGCCTGCGGGACCACCATGTGGCGCCCTGCACGGGCTGCGGTGCCTGCGCCGCCGCAGGTGTCTGCCGCATGAGCGGCGAGGACGCTGCGGACGACCTCTTCATGCGGCTTGATCAGGCTTCAGGGCTCGTCCTGACCGCGCCCGTCTATTTCTATCATCTCCCGAGCCAGGCCAAGGCCTGGATCGACCGCGCCCAATCCCGGTACCTGGCCAGGCAGGCGGGGCTGACGGCGGTGGGCGCCGTGCGCCCGGCCTATGCCGTGATCGTCGCCGGGCGCCCGCGCGGCGAGAAGCTTTTCGAAGGTATTCTGCCGACCCTGCGCTATTTTCTGGATGTCCTGGATTTCCGCCTGGAAGGAACCGCCCTGCTGCGCGGCATCGACGAGGCCGGCGATTTCTCGGGATGCCACGAGGCCATGCAGGCGGTGCGCGACCTGGCCGGGAGGAGCGGATGGTAGGCGGCCTTGCGGTCACGGCCGGGCGCTGCCTGGACGCCCTGGCCTGCCTTACGGGCCGACGCTGCCAGCTCTGCGCGGCGGTGCTGGACGACCCGCGCGACTATCCCCTGTGCCCGGAATGCGCATCGGAACTGGCGCCGCGCCGGGGCGGACACTGCCCGCTGTGCGGCACCTGCTTTGCCGATCCCGGATCGCCGGTCTACCGCTGCCTGGCCTGCCGCATGTCCCCGCCGCCCTGGTCCGGGCTGGCCTTTCACGGTCCCTACGACGGCCATCTCAAGGAACTGGTGCACCGTCACAAGTTCGGCCACGAGCTCGGCCTGGGCCGCCTGCTGTCCTTTCTGACCCGCCAGGCCTGGGAGTTGCGGGGGATGGGCCGGCCGGACGTGATCGTCCCCGTGCCCATGCTGCCGGGCCATGTGTTGCGCCGCGGATTCAACCAGAGCGCGGAGCTGGCCCGGATGCTGGGCCGGGCCATGGCCCTGCGGCCGCTGACGCACGCCCTGGTCAAGACCCGTGAGACGCGCACCCAGTCGAGCCTGGGGCGCGCCGCCCGTCGCGGCAACGTCGCCGGAGCCTTCGCCGCCTCTCCCGAGGTGCGGGGCCGGCATGTCCTCATCGTCGATGACGTCATGACCACCGGGGCCACGATGACGGCCTGCGCCCGCGCCTGTCTCGATGCCGGCGCCGCGAAGGTGGATGTCTTCGTCCTGGCCAGGGCCCTATGAAGAGCGTTCTCACCCTCCGCTGGAGGCATCCCGATCAGAAGCGTCTGCTGGTCATGCTGGTCTGTCTGGTGGTTGGGACCGTCGGGCTGATGGGCATCGAGGTGTACCGTTTTTTGAGCATCGACGAGCACCAGCAGCAGCTGCGTATCGACCAGCGCCATCTGGAGCTGGTGCAGAGCCTGCGTTTCGACCTCGGGGCCGCCCGCCTGGCCCTTTCCAGGCTGCCCGGGGAGAGTGACCCCTCCGTGGCCAAGGGCCTTTCGGTCGAGGCGGACAGGCGGCTCTTGCGGGCCAAGGGACTGCTGGTCCTGATGCACCAGGGCGGGGCGCTGCGCGTGAAAGGGGAGAGCGCCGGGGCCGTCCCCATTTCCCTGCCTGAACCCATGCCGCCCGAGTTCCTGGCAACGGCAGCGCCTCTCGTGCCCATGGTCCAGGGGATTCTGGACGCGAGCACGAATCTGACGGCGAGAACTGCAACGTCGGCAACGTTCGACCCGGTGACAGCGGTGCGGGTGGAGAGCCTTTTCATTCAGGCCGATGCGACGGCGCAGGCCGTTGCGCAGCGTATTGCCGAGAGCATCTCGGGACACATCGACGACCATCAGACGCGGGCCAACCGCGCGCTGGTGGGCCGCCTCGCGGTGGGGGCGCTGTTGCTGGCGGTCATGAGCGGACTGTGCCTGCGCAGCATGGCCGCAGTGGGTGGGCTTCTGGAGGAGCGGGTCCGGGACGCCGAGGCCGTAGTCGAGGCCAACGCCGGCATGGAGCGGATTCTGGAGGCCCTGCCCGTGGGCATAGCCATCCTCGGCCAGGACCGCACCATCCGTCGCGTGAACCTCGCCGCCACCAACCTCCTCGACATCGAGCCCGGCTGGTTCTTCGAGCGCCGCATACCCTGGGACATGTTCTGCGAGGAGACGGAGACGTCCGAAAACGGCCCCCGGGTCGAATTCGAGCACGAGGTGCGCATGCACGCCATGCAAGGGCGGACCCTCGACGTCATCAAGAGCTCCATCCCCGTCATCCTCAAGGGCGAGACGCTCATCCTCGAGGTCTTCATGGACGTGACCCAGCGCAAGCAGGCCGAAAACGCCCTGCTGCAGGAGAAGTCGCGCCTGGAATCCCTGCTGGCCGGCATCGACGAAGGCGTGGCCCTGAGCGACGAGGATGGGTCGGTGATCGAGGTCAACGCGAGCCTCTGCCGCATCCTTGGCCTGGACAGGCAACGGCTGCTCGGGGCCAAGGTCTGGGACCTTTTCCCCGGAGGCGTTCTCGGGGACGAGCTCGACGAGGGCCTGCGCAGTCTCAGGCATGACCCGCGGACCCGATTGCGCGAGATCCAGCTCGAATCCTTCCGCGACATGGCCCTGGTGGTGCGCATGCAGCCCGTGCTGGGCAAGGACGCCTTCGGCGGCATGATCGTCAGCGTCATCGAGGTCACGGAGATCGTCGACGCCCGGCGCAGGGCCGAGGCCGCCTCCCAGGCCAAGAGCATGTTCCTGGCCAACATGAGCCACGAGATCCGCACGCCCATGAACGCCATCGTCGGCCACGGCGAGCTGCTCTCCCACACCGCCCTGGACCCGGGGCAGGCCGAATGCGTGCAGAGCATCCGGGTCTGCGCCGAAAGCCTGCTGGTCATCATCAACGACATCCTCGACTTCTCCAAGATCGAGGCCGGCATGATGCGCATCGTGCCCGAGGACGTGGACCTCGCGGCCATGCTCGAACGCCTGCGGACCATGTTCGGCGAGCAGGCCCACCAGAAGGGCCTGGTACTGCGGTTGACCACGACGGGGCTGCCCGCGACGGTGCGTACGGACCAGGGGCGGCTCGTGCAGGTTCTGGTCAATCTCGTCGGCAACGCCGTCAAGTTCACCGAGAGGGGCAGCGTGGAGATCACGGTCAGCGCCGAACCGGTGCGGGGCGGCCGGGCCAGCGTGCATTTTTTCGTGCGCGACACGGGCATCGGGATTTCTGCCGACCGCCAGAAGGACATCTTCACGTCCTTCGAACAGGTCGACGGCTCCCTGACCCGGCAGTACGGAGGAACGGGCCTGGGGCTGACCATCGCCAACAACCTGGTCCGCCTGCTCGGCGGCGCCGGCATCTCCGTGCACAGCCTCCCCGGTCAGGGCAGCACGTTCTCCTTTGTCCTGCCTTTGGACGTCCCGGCCATCGTCATGCCGCGCGTGCAGGGGCTGCCGCAGGACGTGGCCGGGGAAGGGGTCTACGTCGAAGTCCGTGTGATGGCCGTGGAGGACAACGCATTCAACCGCAGTTTGCTCAAGAAGATGCTCGGCACCCTCGGCGTGACAAGGGTGACCATGGCCGAGAACGGGCAGGAGGCCGTGGACGCGCTGGCCGGGGGGCAGGTCTTCGACATCATTCTCATGGACATCCAGATGCCGGTTCTGGACGGACTGGACGCCACGCGGGCCATCCGGGCAATGGGCCAGGAGGTGCCGATCATCGCCCTGACGGCCCACGTCCTGGAGTCGGACCAGCAGAAGAGCCGGGAGGCAGGCATGAACGGACATCTGCCCAAGCCCTACAGCCTGAAGGACCTGCGGGACACGCTGGCGAAGTGGTGCGGGTGAGGCAGTCGTCAGATTTCGGTTGACGGACTCTTGGTTTCGTTTTATGTGCATCCTCCCTCTCGACGGCTGCTCTGCTCCGGGCGGCCTTGTAGCGTTATGAAAGTCTTGACGGGGTTCCCCGGAAAAGGTAGCCACGTCGTTCAATATTTTGGAGGTCGCAAGATGTTTGCAATCGTAGAAACTGGCGGAAAGCAGTTCCGTGTTGAAGAAGGCCGCAGCCTGAGGGTCGCCAAGCTTGATGCGCAGGCCGGTTCGGAGATCACTCTGGACAAAATCCTGCTGGTCGGGACCGGCGCCGACGTGAAGATCGGTCAGCCCTTCGTCGACGGCGCTGCCGTGACGTGTGAGGTGGTCGAGCACGGTCGTGACAAGAAGATCATCATTTTCAAGAAGAAACGCCGCAAGGATTATCGTAGAACACAGGGCCACCGTCAGGATTTCACCACCCTGAAGGTGAAGTCCATTCAGGCCTAGTGTCGTCGGGAGGAAAACATGGCTCATAAAAAAGCAGGTGGTAGTTCACGCAACGGACGCGACAGTGCCGGTCAGCGGCTCGGCGTGAAGAAGTTCGGTGGCCAGGCTGTCCTGGCGGGCAACATCCTCGTGCGTCAGCACGGCACCAAGGTCCATCCCGGCGTCAACGTCGGTGTTGGCAAGGATTTTACGCTGTTCGCCCTGATTGACGGGGTCGTGAAGTTTGAAAAATACACCCGCAAGAACAAGGTCCGGACCAGGGTCAATATCGTTCCCGCCGTCTAGACATTGTCGCTGCGACGATTTTTCAAGCCGCTTCAAGAGGGTGCTCTTGGGCGGCTTTTTTTGCTGTCCGGGTCGATCCCGGGCCGGGAGATCACATGAGATTCGTTGACGAGGCCAAGATCATTATCCGTTCCGGCAGCGGAGGCCAGGGCTCCGTGTCGTTCCGCCGGGAGAAATATGTGCCCCGCGGGGGCCCCGACGGAGGGGACGGGGGCAAGGGCGGCGACGTCGTGTTCCGCGCCGTGGGCAACCTGCTGACCCTCTACGACTATCGCCACGCGCCCATCCAGGAGGCCGAAAGCGGCCGGCCCGGGTCCGGGCGGCTCTGCTATGGCCGGGCCGGGGTGGACAAGGTCATCGAGGTGCCCGTGGGCACCCAGGTTTTCGAGGAGACGGATGACGGCGAAGTCCTCATCGCCGACCTGACCAGGGACGGCCAGGAGATTGTCGTGGCCGAAGGCGGGCGCGGGGGCAAGGG
The DNA here is from genome assembly GCF_000428825.1 of Desulfomicrobium escambiense DSM 10707. Classification (NCBI taxonomy): domain Bacteria; kingdom Pseudomonadati; phylum Thermodesulfobacteriota; class Desulfovibrionia; order Desulfovibrionales; family Desulfomicrobiaceae; genus Desulfomicrobium; species Desulfomicrobium escambiense. Next base: position 212,057 of record NZ_AUAR01000005.1, read on the forward strand.
CAACGCCCACTTCAAGTCCTCGACCATGCAGGTGCCGCGTTTCGCCCAGCCCGGCGAGCCGGGCGTGGAGAAGTACATCCGCCTGGAGCTCAAGGTCTTCGCCGATGTGGGTCTGCTGGGCCTGCCCAACGCGGGCAAGTCCACGTTCATCTCGCGCATTTCCGCGGCCAGGCCAAAGATCGCGGCTTACCCCTTCACCACCCTGGCGCCCAACCTGGGCGTGGTCATCGACGAGAACGACCGCAAGCTGGTCGTGGCCGACATCCCCGGCCTCATCGAGGGCGCGCACACGGGCCTGGGCCTGGGGCACACCTTTTTGCGGCACGTGGAGCGCTCGCGCTTCCTGGTGCATATTCTGAGCATCGAGGACGTGAACCCCGAAGACCCCCTGGCCGGCTTTCATATCCTCGACGACGAACTGCGCCTGTTCGACCCGGAGCTGGCCGAGAAGCCCCAGATGCGCGTCATCAACAAGATCGATCTGGTCGACGCCGAGCGTCTGGCCGAGGTGCGGGCGGCCTTTGACCGCCTGGGCCTTCAGGTGTACTTCATGTCGGCGTTGAACGAGATCGGCGTCGACGAGGTGCTTGCGGCCATGTGGGCGCTGCATCTCGCGACCGTGAAGGACGGGGGCGAAACCGAAGATGGAACAGTCGACTGATTGGCGCGTCCAGCGCCGCAGGATTCTGGAGAAGGCCAGGCGCGTGGTCGTCAAGGTGGGCAGCGCTGTGCTGACCACGGACAAGGGCCTTGACGAGCGGGTGGTCAACCGTCTGGCCGACCAGATCGCGGGCCTGCACGACCGTGGCCTGGAGATCGTCCTCGTGACCTCCGGCGCCGTGGCCGCGGGCCGCTGCGTGCTCGGCGCGGACCGAGCCGCCGGGTGCATGGTGCACAAGCAGGCGGCCTCGGCCGTGGGCCAGAGCCGCCTCATGCACAGCTACGACGAGGCCTTCGCCCGCTACGAGAAGGTCACGGCCCAGGTCCTCTTGACCAAGGACGATCTGCGCAGCCGCGAGCGCTTCCTGAACGCCCGCAACACCATGACGCGCCTGCTGGACTGGAAGGTCATCCCCATCGTCAACGAGAACGACACCGTGGCCGTGCAGGAACTCAAGTTCGGCGACAACGACGCCCTGTCCTCCATGGTAGCCAACCTCGTCGGCGCAGACGTCATCGTCAACCTGACCTCGGCCGACGGCGTCTTCGACGATAACCCTCTGGAAAACCCAGAAGCGGCCTTCGTGCCCTGCATCGAGAACATCGCCGAGCTGAACCTGCAGTCCATGTGCCGGGGCAAGACCGGGGCCGGGACGGGCGGGATGCTCAGCAAGCTCATGGCCGCCCGCCGCGCGGCCAGCATCGGCGTGCCGACCCTCATCGTTTCGGGGAAGCAGAAATTCGTGCTGGAGCGCGTCTTCAACCTGGAGGAGATCGGCACGTGGGTCGCGCCGACCCAGAAGATGCTCTCGGGCCGCAAGTTCTGGCTGGCCTACCACCTTGACCCGGCCGGGACCATCGTGGTCGACGACGGTGCCGCCCGCGCCCTGACGTCCAAGGGCAAGAGTCTGCTGGCCGCCGGGGTGAAGGATGTCGAGGGCAACTTCGGCATGGGCGCGCTGGTGCGCATCGCCGGACTGGACGGCGCCACCGTCGGCGTGGGCCTGACGAACTTCAAGGCCGCGGAGCTGCGCAAGATCCAGGGCCTGAGCAGCGCCGAGATCGAGAAGGTCCTGGGGCCGTGTCCCCACCAGGAGGTCGTGCACCGGGACAACCTGGTGCTGGACAGTTCGCTCTGAAGAATTCGGGTTGACGCTGCCGCGCTGCGGGATGGAAGGCTTCTGCATTTTCATGCACGAAGCCTTTTTTTGCGCCCGCGCACGCCGAAATTCCCGCGGTCCGTGACGGTCCGTGTCTGTCCCAATGTTCCGGCTTCCAGCGCCGTTTTTTTGCATGTCGAAAGGGATTGCGCGGCAAGAATTGTCTTGATTCTCCCCCTGCCAAGGGGGAGTACCCGAAGGGGGAGGGGGTATTCCCCCTGAACCGACGGGTCAGGTCAGAGCAAGAGGCAACCACCCCGCCCTTCGGGCACCCCTCCTTGGCAGGAGGGGAGTTGGAGCGGCAACTGTCGGATCTGTATGCTTTGTGCGTTCGCGACCTTGGATGAGTTTTGGCGGGCCGATTCTCGGTCGCAAACGGCTTGAGGTTACCCCTCATGCCGTGGAAAATTTGCTGAGCGTGACTCACACAACTTTTTGGGCGGCCTGTCAGGGTCTGTAAAGGTGAAAAACGAAGAGCCGCCCCGAGCGCAGGGTCACGGTGGCGGTGGTTTCGGTGAAGATGTTGCTCATGCCCCAACTGGTGCCGAAGGTCAGGGTGGCGTCACGGAGCGGGTATTCCAGGCCGGAGAGCGTCACGCCGTGGACTTCGGCCGTAGCCGGGAGCAGGGACAGGGTGTCGCCGACGCTTCCGTTCAGGGTCAGGGGCTGGTCCGTGAGGTGCACGCACTGGCCCTCGTCCATGACGCAGGCCGGTATGCCGACGGGCAGGCAACGCGACAGCAGGAAGAGGTTGCCCAGGGTATGGTCCAGGCGCCCGCCGGTTCCGCCCAGGATGGAGATGCGCGTCGCGCCGCGCTCCAGGGCCAGCTCCAGGGCCAGCTCTAGGTCCGTGGCGTCCTTTTTCGGCGGGTGGAGGTCCATCTCGACCCCTGCGTCCCGGTAGCTGGCGAGGAGGTCTTCCGGAATGGAGTCCATGTCCCCTACGGCCAGGTGGGGGATGATGGACAGCGGCGCAAGGTGGCGGCTGCCCCCGTCCACGCCGACGACGCGGTCGGCCGTGGCGATCAGGGTGCGGATGTTGTGGGTGAGGTCAAGAGGGCCGTTGGCCAGGAGAACCCAGTGCATGGAACGTCCTTGGTGTGAAGTGGGGAAATCTTGCTGTTTCGGGGGCATCCCGATACGTTTCACAGAGTAATCACGCCGGTTGCCCAAGGCAAGGAGCTCGGCCTGGCCTTAGTTCGAATCGGCTTCCCCGACCGGTCGACGGGCATAAAAAAGGTCCGGCCCGGCGGCCATGATCCCATCACGGAGGCTTCAATGTTCGATGCGACGATATATGCGGCGAGGCGTGCGCAAGCGATGCGCTCCGTCGGGACGGGCGTCATTGTGCTCCCCGGCAACGACCTGCTGGGCATGAATTACAAGGCCAATGAATACCCCTTCCGCCAGGACGGCTCCTTTTTGTATTTCACCGGCCTGGATACGCCAAGCCTGTGCCTGTGGCTCGACTGCGAGAGCGGTGAGGAGGTGCTGTGCGGGCCCGAGCCGGACCTCATGCACACCATCTGGAGCGGCCCTGCGCCGTCCCTGGGTGAGTTGGCGGAAAGGGCCGGGGTTGCCCGGCACGGAAGCGCGGTCGGCGTGCAGGAGCTTTGCCGTAAGGCTATGGGCAATGGCCGCGAGGTGCACTATCTTCCGCCGTACCAGGGCGACGGCGTGCTGCGGCTGGCGAGATTTCTCGGCAGAACTCCAGGTGAAATCGAGGCCGGGTTCTCGCAACGGCTCATCGAGGCCATGGTGGAATTGCGCAGCCTGAAGGACGAGACGGAGGTCGAGGAAATCCGCCGAGCCGTGGCGGTTTCGGCGGACATGTATGCCGAACTCATGGCCTGCTGCCGTCCCGGCGTGTCGGAGATGGAACTCTACGGACGTCTGCAGGGCCTGATCCTGTCGCGGGGCAGCCGGGAGGCCTTTCCCATGATCCTCTCCCGGCGGGGAGAGGTCCTGCACAATCACACCCATGACCAGATTTTGCGTCAGGGGGACCTGCTGCTTGTGGATTCCGGGGTCTGCTCGCCGCGGGGATACGCCTCGGACATCACGCGCACCCTGCCCGTGGGCGGTGCGTTTACGCCGTGGCAGCGCGACATCTACGAAATCGTGCTGCACGCCCAGGCAGTGGGCATCGCCAGCATGGCCCCGGGCATCCCCTTCCTGGACTGCCATCTGGCGGCGGCCAAAGTCATGGTCGAGGGCCTTTCGGCCCTCGGTCTCATGCGCGGCAAACCGGAAGTCGTCGTGGCCGCCGGAGCCCACGCACTCTTCTGCCCGCACGGCCTGGGTCACATGCTAGGCCTCGACGTGCACGACATGGAGAGCCTGGGCGAGGACAACGTGGGCTATGACCAGGAATTCCGCCGCAGCGGCCAATTCGGCCTGTCCGGCCTGCGCATGGCCCGCAGGCTGCGGCCGGGTTTCGTCGTGACTGTGGAACCGGGCATCTACTTCATCCCCGATCTGATCCGCCTGTGGCGCGAACAGGGTCGGCAAACGGAATTCATCGACTACGACGCCCTGGAACCATATCTGGACTTTGGAGGCATCCGCATCGAGGACGACGTGCTGGTCACGGAGACCGGCGTCGATGTCCTCAGTGCCACCATCCCGAAGACGGTGGCGGAACTCGAAGACCGCATGGCGCAGTGATGCAGCGGATCAGCCTCCACGGCGGCCACAGCGGCCAGTTCTGCGACCACGCCCGAGACACCCTGGCGGAAATCGTCGCGGCCTACCACGCCGCGGGGTTTGAATGCGTGGGGCTTACGGAGCATATGCCACCGCTGAGCGATGCGTGGCTCTATCCCGACGAGGTTGAGTTGGGCAGGACGGCGGTATGGATGCAGGAGCGATTCGGGCGATATGTGGCCGAGGCCAGGCGGCTGGAGCGGGAATACGCCGGGCGCATGCGGATTTTGGTGGGGATGGAGAGCGAGTGGTATCCGGGGTGCGGGGAATGGGTGGCAAGGCTGCGGCGCGAGCATGAGTTGGATTACGTGGTTGGCTCGGTCCACCACGTAGGTGGGCAGTGTTTCGATTTTTCGAAAGAGGCTTATGCTGACACAGCAGACAGGTTAGGAGGGCTTGAGCCCATGTATCTGGCCTACTTTGATTCCCAGTTGACCATGATGCAGACGATCAAGCCGGAGCTGGTAGGGCACCTCGACCTTATCAGGCTCCACGATCCGAATTACCCGGACACATTGGCAAAGCCGGAAGTCTGGCGACGAATTATGCGCAATCTGGTATACGTGAGGGAGATTGGAGCTGTGATGGACATGAATGCACGGGCGCTCCTGAAGGGGCAGGCCGAGCCGTATGTATGTGGCTCCATTTTGCAAGCGGCGTCGGGGATGGGAATTTGTTTCGCCTACGGGGACGACGCCCATGGTCACTGTGAGGTCGGTTTCGGATTTGAAAGAGTTGATGCTCTGCTCTTCGGTGTTGGGGAGATGTCTATCAAATCCTGCGAAGTTTAGGCGTAACCGGTTTTTTCCAGGCCGACCACATGAGTCGGCTGGAAAAGGCCAGCCCGCTGCCAACCATGACGTAGATTCCAGTCTTGAGCAAGTCGTCGACGGGAAGAGTCCCGATGATGCGGCCGAAACAGACCATCACAATAATCAGCGCCCAGTTTTTGAGAGAAAACAGACCACCCAGACAGGTTCGTTCGGGCTTATTGTCGTTATGAGTTACGATTTTGGATGCGACTTTGTCAAAAACAAACCGGCTCTTTAAGAATCCCAAAGCAGTTCCTGCCAGTATCGAGTTCAGTATGAACGCCCATGAGCACTGGTGTGAAAACCACAATCCTTTTCCTGTCAGAAACAAGCCCGCAATTGACCAAGTAAGGGCGGCACCAAAAAGTCGAGTTTTGGGAGTAGCGCGAGGCGTGAGACTATAAATTATTTGCCTTTGCATGGTGTGTTTGAAGAATGAAGTAGTACGTTCACTTAAATAAACGAAGTGCATATGTAATATTGAGAAATGAAATTGTATATGCACTTCGTTATTGATAATTATATTTTTAATTTAAATTTTTTCTCCAAAATAACACTCCTGGGTTTACTTTAATTGGTGTTTCGATTTTAAAAGTTAAAATAGCTCCAGTGCTAGTTTGCACATATGCAGTTGAGCCATCTTCGCCAACATGAATGCTTGGCGTAATTGCTAACCCTTTTTCAAGTGAAATATATTTGTCAAATTTTCCATTAAGTATGGGGAGATAGTATGATGTGCCTGTTTTGTAATAAAGAGCGTAAAGGTTGCTAGTTCCTTCTGGGATGCAGATATCATCGTCAGGAGTGTACGATGTGAAAACAACAGCTCCTCCAAAAACAGCAGATTGTCCTAATACGCGCTCCCAATTAGGAATGAAATCATTTCGCCAGCCTTTATATGGAGATATTTCTGTAATAAATGTATCCCAGTCTCCGATCAGTTGGCCAGATTTATAAACTTTCACGCACTTTCTGTCATATGAACCTGAGGGGCAGTCGTCACCGTTGAGTGTAACGTGCGTGCTGTCGTAAAGTTCGCTAGTTATGACAGGGCTAGGTGTATTTTGGACTAACGTGCCGTTGTAGACAGGATCCTTGACTCCATAGAAAGACATGTGCTGGGTTTGAGGAATGTCGCCGCGATTAAAAAATCGGCCAGCTCCAAAATAGACCCAGAGCTGGTCTGTTTCATCAATAGATATGTTGGGTGCAGCGTAGACTGGCTTCGCTACGTCTATTACAACAGCATCGTCCCATGAAGAAGTAGTTTGATTGTTATATGTAGTGATTCTTCTTAATGTTCCTGCTGGATTTGTCTCATTTCCGCTGATTGTGCCGTAATAAACAAAGTCTGTTTTAAATTCTTTTTGAGTGTTATAGCTGCCATAGTCTAAATCTGTTGAAACCGGATCGCCAATAAAAGATAAAGATTCTGTTGTTTTAAAAATATGAGCGCCTGCGGTTTTCGCCTTATTGTTGTTCTCGTCTAAAGAGTAGACCTTTCCTGCTACGAGTTCTTTTAAGTCTATAACATATAGATGGCCATTTTGCTTGCTAATTGCTGGATTTCGATAGTCATTAGGTATGGTGGTTGCGTCTCCATTTTCATCTGCCGGGCCAGAACCAAAAACAAGATACCATTGGTTTGTGGAATTTGAAGGATCCATTGTGTTTGCCGTGGCCATAGGCAGCACGGTTGGATAGCATGTCGTAAACCCTTGGTTCGGCATTGTTAGCTCTGCTAAAACCTTGGGTGGTTGTTCCGGGTCCGTTATGTCAAGGATGACGTATGCAGATGTCATTGTTCTGATGTCGGATCCGTTTTTAAGTGGGTCTGATTGTATCATCCCGCCACCGAAACGCATTCCAGCGACTAGTAGGGTTCCCCAACCTTGCGGATGATATATTCCGGATGAACTTGTTGCACTAAATACCCGAGCATCGAATATTTTAGGTTTTAAATCCATGTAAGGGACATGTAATTTTCCACCATAGTCCGGATCTGTTAACCACTTTAGATGTGGTAAAAGATTGTAAGGAATATATGACCAAAGTTCCATTCCAAGTGGAAAAGTTGTTTGTGTTCCATTATGCGACAGTGAAAATCCTTCGCTTTTTGATTTATAAAATCCTCCGTTAAAAGCATGTATCATTCCGTCATTTGCGCCAACGTAAACAACTTGACGCCTATTTTTGTAATAATTGTAGAAATCGCGATATGTGCTGTCGCGATAGAGTATATGGTAATTTTCAGTTGGTGTTCCAACTATTGTGGGTGAAGAATAAACAATATCTCCTAGTCGCCAAGTCGTGCCATTGCCAAGAGTGCGAGACCGCATAGGATCAGGAACGGTTTTGCTGTTTATAACAAAGGATTTTTCTGGCTGATCCTGTCCTCGGATGAAATTGATTTGTCGTTGAGCCAAAATAGGCATGACGTCGTCATCGTCTCGCAAAGAGTTGTCAGTCGGGTAGCCAAGCTTGCCAGAATCTGATTCGAACAAAGTTAAATAACTAGAAAAATGAGATTTATTTTTTATGCTCTGCGAACTATTCCACGCAAATTCTTGTTGTTCATTCGTGTCCGCAATCATGTTATTGTTTGCATCTGCGAATGTAATTATGTGTCTAGTTTTGTCTCCAGCCAAATAATTGTTGTATTGTCTGTTTTTTGTGATTGTAGAATTGCTAATTGAGTTAAGCCAAGGAGACGAAGACCATAAAAAATTGATATCTTGTGTAGATATAGTTTGTTTAGTGGCGTCACCTTTTGAGTATCTATAGACATCCGTGCCGTTATATTCGATATACTTGTCAGAATCATCAAGTATCCCGTTTTGAATGTTATTTGCATCAGGCGTATCCTCATGCATTTTGCCCTCAGTGTCTACAAGTAGCGCGTGTACTTGGCCCGTCCAAGGGGGGGCGAATGATGTAGCGTTTGAAGGTGGAAAAAATAGGGCTTGATATACTGCGCCTTCTCCGCTGCGAGTTTGTGAGGTTACAGCTGCAGCTGTTCCGGACATAATTGCTCGTGTGGCAGCTTCAAATGCCTCGGTGATAGCTTTTTCTAAATCTGCGCCAGTTTCCGCTTCGAAGTAGTTGTCGGGATTAACCTCGTTTTTTGTGGCATTGGATGGGATGGTTCCTACATAACCATCTGTATTGTATTCGTCAGAGTATGGAATTTTATCGTATCCAAGTTTTCCCTCCGCCAGTAAGTCTGGTGATGGGCGTGCGGGGCTATACGTGCCATCCTTGTCCTGGAAGCCTCCCCATATTGAAGCGTGCTTTAACAGCGAGCTTGATTTTCCAAAAGCAAAAACTGTAAAAATATTTATAGATTGTAGACCGCCTAAGTCTGGTCTTAGGTCTTGGGTATGAACAAAATATGAAGCGGTTATGATGTCAGTTGAGCCTCCATTTTCAAAAAACTGAGGAATGTAAGGGTCAACATTTTTCAGAACCGGATACGGATTCGATTTTGAAGGATAATCGAATGTTTTTGAAGGTGAGATATTGTCGTGAGTACTTTCTCCGCCGGTGATAATAATCACATTTTGCTGTGTGCACCAAGTCGGTAAAAATGGATCGCTGCTTGGATAGTATGTTCCAACAGGCATATCGCCATCAGGAAAGACAAGATCTGGATAGTGGTTATTATTTATGTACCCAGCTACACTCAATAATGTTTCGCCAAGTGTTGTCGATGTTGAGGTTGGAACGAGTTCGTCTATTGTCTCGATGATATCTGGAGTGCTAGAAGAGGACATTGGGACTTTTAACTCGCCACCAGCATGTTCATTTCCAGGGTTCCCTGTTTTTAAATCTACAAACCAAAACAGTGCAAAATTTGCCTTAGTTTCAAATTTATGGAGGACGCCCTCTTTGGGCGTCGACGATTTTATGTATAAATTATAAAGACTATCAATGTCCTTTCCGCCTGATTTGTAACGTATTCTTAAATTAGTGGTGTCTCTTAATTGAAAAAGTTCTAGGTCTTTGCTGGGGTATGTCGCGGGTATTGGGCTATGAATGTTTCCGTCTAAGTCTGTCGATCCAAGTAAGTAATCGATATAAATTGTCCAATATGAGTCTTGAGACGTATCGATTGTGCTCGGCATAACTTTATAGTAACCATTTTCGTAGAGTCCGCCGGTTAGTATTTTTTTAGCTACATCAAGCTTATGCATTGTTGCCCAGTTTAAAAAATTTCCATAAAATGTTTCCGTGTCAGGCTCATCGACAGCATAAAAGTGCTGTGGATTTGTTGAATTATTATATTTATAATATAAATTTGAATTAAAGTAACCATAGTATTCTTTTTTAGAGTTATACATTTCGCCGATTGTTTCTTTAGGGCCGCCTGCGAGACTGATATTCGCATAGGCTGGCCTGTTCATCTTGCGAGAATTATCAAAGATAATTGTTACAGACGGCTTGTCGCTGGTGCTAGTAAACGGTGGTCTCCAGTTGAAATCAGTAGCTTTATATGCAAGCGTTGGAGTAGATGTAGATATTATTGTAAGCAGTAAGAAAATGTGTTTAATATAATTGATTTTGCTTTTCATGCCTTCACTCCTGGGTCATGTGTGCTTGCAATACTCTTTTGTCGGTCGTAGTCATCACTTAGCGTTATATAAAGTCTGCAATATTGATTTAGTTATCAACATCTCTAAAGCCAAGATCGACTTCGGCTTCACTATTTCGCGCACCAGTTCTGTGCGATCGAATAAGGTAATGGAACTCTGCCCCATGGGCTAATCCTTTGCCGAAGCCTTCATACCCAGCCCCAATGATCAATCCAGTTCCTTTGGCGTTAATTTCTAAAAGTCCTGCTTTGATATATGTGGCTTGGTCATTGTAAATATGATATTTTAAAAGCCCTGGTTCAGTGGCGTTAAATGTGGCGTTTTGCCATTCATTTGCATTGCTTTCATAGAATGTTGAATTGCCTTCGTCAAAAGCCTTCATTATGAATTCTCTGCCGATATTCGCCCCTGAATCCGCTCTAAAAAAGGAGGCTTTAGATTCTCTGTCGTTTGCCGCCATAAAAAGATTCAAGTCGGCAATATCAAGTGCAGCAAGCCCAAGTATCCCTAATATAGTTAGGACAATTACTGCTATGATAAGTGCTGATCCTTTTTCTTGTTTCATTCTATTCTTGCGTGTATCTACAAAAATCATATACATATTCTGTTTCACCTACTACCCCTTTATTGTTCCACGTGATTGAGCACGTCATTTCTTTGCAAAATTCAACTGGAGTTGCATTGTTGACATTGCAGTTTCTTTCGTATGATATTCCGTCTATGATTATGCTTTTTGTGGTATCAGTGAGGTTGCCAAATTTTGTTGTGTATTGTTTATAGGATTCTTGTTCAAAAAATTCTTCAGCAAGCATGCTTGCTTTTGTCATGTAGTAAGATCTGCTGTCTTGTATCGTTGATTTTGCAATCATTGTTGATACAGCGAGTAGTCCGACAGCTAGTATTGCTGAAGCGATTAGTACTTCGACTAGCGTAAAGCCATTGATCTTGGATTCATTGTGGTGTTTCATTCGCTTTCCTCAGTCTAGCCCCATGTTGCGTAGCCAAACGCGAGTATGCATATTTCTATTACTAATCCCTAGTGCTGCTCTGGCAGGGGATGGTGTCGCTGTTGCATTAATTTCGACCATGCGTATTTTGTCAACATTTCCGCTTGTTGGATTGGAGATTTCGACACTGTTTGCATCATAATATGCGAAGCGCAAATCGCTGATATTTGATGCTGCCTCAACCCATGTGTCATCGTCTGTCATGTATACAAGAAGGTGGTTTGTGCTGTTTCTTGTGTATGCAATAATATTTGTTGAGTTGTTGTTTAATGACATTCCGCGTGTGCAGTATATGGAAGTTTGATTTGTAGCTGTCGCATTAAATCCGAAATTTCCTATTCCCATCGGTTTAAAGCCACACATTCTAAGTTCTTCCGACATGTCGACTAGCGCAGTAAGAAGCTCTTGCTGCATCATTGTTGTCTCTTCCTGCTTGGCAGCCATAAGGTTATGCACGCGAAAAAGATTATAGATGCCCGTCACAATAATACCCATCATGACTAAGCCCACTAGGATTTCCACCAAGGTCATGCCGTGTTCTTTGTTTCTTTCAGGCATGCTTCAATCTCCTTAAGCTTATTACTAATTTGTCACGATGCTGCCTGAGGATCGGACGGTTATTGTCAGTGTCTTTTCGGCGTTGTTTTTGATTGGTAGTGAGTCAGCAACTGATGCTCTGCCACGGCTGTTAAACGTGGTAATAAGGGATCCTGTGAGATGAACGTTGCTTTGCAGGGACGAAAGATTGAATTGTCTGTATATCGTTCCATCATCTAGTCTGACGATACACGAATTTTCGTTTTGTGTGCAGTTCAGGCTGACAGGCTGATTCCTCTTGATGGCCTCGATGCGCGCATCTTGGCACATGCTCACGATTGTTCTCGCCGCCCGCTTCAGATTGGCTTGAGGAATCCATTTCATCAGCGCCAAGCCAGACAAGCCTGCAAGGATGGCAATTATCGCCACGATGACGAGCAATTCGACCAGACTGAAACCCTGTGATGTCGCCGGGGTGTTTTTTTTTGTGATCATGACGCTTTCTTTGATGATCAGGGTGGACAAGGGATGTCGTATTTTTCCTAGTTATTATCCTATATCAAGTTAAGCAAGGTACACAAGCCTTTTCGTAGGTAAAAAAGGGGGGGCACCGGGGGGAGTGAGTACTTTTTGCTTCAGTAGCGTGGTCAAGTTCTGACTCAGCATGCCCGACCTCAATATTTGTGCGTAACAGAATTATATAACAAGAATTGAGCCAATCACGGTGTCTCTTTCATTATCTCAAACTTTCTGACTTCGCAGGATGTTGCTTTGAACGATCGGCCGTCGTTGGGTACGCACGACCTTGGATGATGACATTTTTTGTTCAAATTTGACATATTCTGCGCAGTCAATCTGCGCAGTCACGGATTAGCTAAATGCGAGCGGGTATATTATCTTCGTTGGTGGTGGTCTCGGACGCGGCTTATCGGCCGCACGTAAGATTTCGGCATGTTACCCGCGTAGCCATGGTTCGGTTTCCAATACCCAGATTTGCGCGATTTGAAGAGGGGATAGCTGTTATTTTGATCTCAACAATGCAGATTTTATCGGTGTTCTGTTCTGGGTCCTCTATGGATTCGCCCTTGTTGTCAAAATAGGCGAAACGAAGTTCTCCGATGTTCGTGCATAGCGGCTGCCAGTGCACGGCACCGGTGTCGTATTTTCTGAGGACGTTGTCGGGTTCGGATTTGGGTGCGCCGGTGTTGAGGACATTCAGTCTGAATCCTGCGTGGTCCCAAAGGCTGCCGCTGCCGCTTTCATCGACCTTGCCGTCGCCCATGTAGTCCAGCGTGCAATAGATTGCCGTTTGGTTGGTCGCTCTACCGTAGTCCGGTTTTCCCTTTTCCGGCAAATTTTTGAAGCCGAACCCAGGGGCTCCGGTGGGAGAGTAACCGCACATGCGCAGTTCCTCCGCGATCTGGCTGGTTGCCGCGAGCAGTTCCTGCTGCATGAGGGTGGTTTCCTCCTGCTTCATGGCCATGCGGTGGTGAAACTGGAAAAGCGTGGCAATTGCCGCTGTCATGACCCCTGCGATGGCCGTCACCACGAGGATTTCGATAAGGGTCATGCCGGATTGGGGTCGTAATGTTGTTTGCACGTAGCACTCCGCAGGATAGGTCGGTGATGGAAATCCCGCAGAGGATAGAGGACCGGTCTGAAGAGGGAAATGCGTACGATGTTGAGTTTTCGCGTGTTATGAAGGTGGAAGGCGGTATATTGAGGTTGCCTTTGAACTGGGAGCAACGGTGCGCAGGTACCCGTTCTTTGGGGGAGGGCATGCGTAGTCTTTGAGACGTTTTCTTATGGCGCCATCGAGCTGAGCTGCCTCGAAGGCAAGGATGGATTGCTGCACTGAGCTGGAAATGACCGGCAAGGCGACGAAGTGTGGTGGGGCTCAGTGAACGATGTCCCTCACGCTTAGCCGCCGAGGCATTCAACCAGGGAACGGGATTCCCTTTCTTCAAGAGGCTGACGCTGGCGCGGACAGGATTGTCGGTGCCTGAAAAGATGGCGGACAGGAGCCGTGAACAAGGGGCCAGAAAAAAAATGGCCGGGCATGGAGCCCGGCCGAACCGAAAATGCGTGGGCTCTTTCGGCCCTATTTGTCCACGATCGCGCAGTCCGGGTTGGGACACCACCATTCGTCCTTGTCGCCGGTGATGGCCTTGACCTCGCCCTCTTCGAGCATCGCGGCCGTTTGGCCGTTGAGTTCCTTGCACTTGCGGCCGGAAAGCTTCTTCGTCGTGTCGCCTGATATGGACAGGGGCTTTTCCTGTTCGTTCGTCATGGGAGACCTCCTTGGTTTCTTCTGTACGGACTATAGCCGCGGGGGAGCACGCTGACAACATGGTCCGGGTGGGGCCGCCGGGTGCTTTCTTCGTATGGGTGCTGATGATATGCTGCGCGCTGTGGGTATGATGCCCTGTTTGAGTCTTCATGGATTTTCATATATCCACGTCTCATGAGCGGAATGCGACTACATATTTTCACGCCCTGCATCCTCTGCGCGCGGACGTCCCTGGGCCATGGACGGCGGCAAGGGCCGGGACACCCGTGCATCCCCTGCGCACCGACGCCCCTCGTGTTTTGCCGACTTGTTTTGGAGATGGCGTGAACCGGGAGCGGACCATCCTGGTCGTCGATGACGACGAGGGCGTTCGCCAGGTCCTGCAGGATCTGCTGGCTTCTGTCGGGTACAGGACGGTCTTTGCGGGCGACGGCGAGGAGGCTCTGCTCAGGCTTGAGAATGGGGATGTGGACCTCGTCGTGTCCGACGACAAGATGCCCGGCATGAGCGGGCGCGAGCTGCTTTGGGAGTGCGTGCGGCGCTGGCCCGGGCTGCCTGTCGTGCTGTTGACCGGGTACGGCACCGTGCCCGAGGCTGTGGAGGCCATCAAGGCCGGGGCCGTGGACTATCTGCTCAAACCCTTCGACGGTCGGGAGTTGCTCGGCAAGATCGCGTCCATCCTCGCGGTCCGGGACACCCGTGCCTGGATCGGGGGGCGCGGGCTGCTTGCCGAGGAGCTGTGGGGCGGGAAGAGTCCGGCCATGCAGCGCTTGTGCAAGCTCATCGAACGCGTCGCACCGACGGAAGCCACGATCCTCCTGCTTGGCGAATCCGGCACGGGCAAGGAGAAGATCGCGGGCCTCCTGCACCGTCTGAGCCAGCGCGCGTACGGGCCGTTCGTTGTGGTGGACTGCGGCTCCACGCCGTCCACCCTGCTCGAAAGCGAGCTCTTCGGGCATGCCAAGGGCGCCTTCACCAACGCTTTCAAGGACAAGAAGGGACTCGTGGCCGAGGCTCACGGCGGGACCCTTTTCCTTGACGAGATCGGCAACATCTCCTCGGAGATGCAGCTGCGGCTTCTGCGCTTCCTGCAGGAGCGCCGCATCCGCCGCGTGGGCGACGTGTCCGAGACGCCCGTCAACTGCCGGGTCATCGCCGCCACCAACGCGGACCTGGCCGAACTGGTCCGGCGCGGGGAATTTCGCGAGGACCTCTACTACCGCCTGAAGGTAATCGCCATCCAGGTGCCCCCGCTGCGCGAGCGTAAACCCGACATTCCCATCCTGGCCGAACGCTTCCTGCAGATGTTCGCCGAGGACGGGCGCGTCCGCAAACTCGACCCCGAGGTGGCCGAGGCCATGCTCGACTATGCCTGGCCCGGCAATGTCCGCGAACTTCGGAACATGCTCGAGGCGGCCGTCATCCTGTCCTCGGACGGCGTCATCCGCATGGAGGACATGCAGTTCGAGGAAACCGACCTGGACCTCCCGCTGCCCGGCAACGTGCTCTCCCTTGAGGACAGCGAACGGCAGGTCATCGTCAGCGCCCTGGAGAAAAGCAACTGGGTGGTCAAGGACGCCGCCGACCTGCTCGGCATCAGCCGCCGCACCATGCATTACAAGATCAAGAAATTTGGCATCGAGACGGGCAGAAGGGCAAGTTAGCCTTGCCCGGACATCGCGGCACGTAGTCCCGAGCGAGCCCGCACGTCATTCCCACGAAGGCGAAAATTCATGTCTCCTCAGTGGTTTACAGAAGCACTTGTTCTTCTTCAACGGGGTGACGGCTTGTTCGGGGCTTCCCGGTTCGCGCCTCCCCTGCGTTCAAATTGGTCGTCGTCTCCAATCATTGTCATCTTCTTCGGAATGATTACCAAATGACAACTCGATTGGAGGGATGATCATGAAAAACATGCAGACTCTGAAACATTTCATGCGCTATTTCGAGCCTCATTGCGAGGAGCGGGACGGACGCAAGTACTGTTACGTTTCGGCCCTGGAATACCCCGAGGCCCAAGAGGCCCTGGACCTGTTCGGCGGGTACGGGTTTTTCGAAGGGGCGCCCAATTCCATCGCCCTGAAGTACGCCCACCTCGTGGAGGAAGGCGGCGATGAGCGGTGGCATCTCGGCGCGGAACAGAAACCCGGCGCGTACCCCGTTTGGGTGGCCTGGTAGGAGGGGCCGTCCGAGGCCCCTGCCTCGAGGGAGGAACCTATGCGAATACTGACCATCATGCTCATGCTCTGCCTGAGCGCTGGAGGAGTCATGGCTGCGGAATACAAGAGCGCTGTCTTTGCCGGCGGGTGTTTCTGGTGCCTCGAAGGCCCTTTTGACGGATTGCCTGGTGTCATTGAAACCGAGTCCGGCTATACGGGCGGGACCGTGCAGAACCCTACATACGAGCAGGTGTCTGCGGGAACCACGGGGCATATGGAGGCCATGCGCGTGGTCTACGACCCCGCCAAAGTCACCTTTGAAAAGCTGCTGTCCGTGTTCTGGCGCAACATCGATCCCACTGACGGCGGCGGTCAGTTCTGTGACCGCGGTCCGCAGTACCGCTCGGCGATTTTTTTCGCCGACGCCGGGGAGGAGGCCGAGGCGCGCAGGCAAAAGGCGCAGCTGGAAAAGGAAAAAGGGATGCGCATCGCCACGGAGATTCTGCCCCGGGCAGAATTCTACCCCGCCGAGGAATATCATCAGGATTATTACACGAAGAATCCCCTGCGGTACCATTTCTACCGGCAGGGCTGCGGCCGTGACCAGCGCCTCCGGCAGATCTGGGGCGCGGAAGCCGGGGGCAAGGGATGACGCTTCCGGTGCGAGAAAATGAAAGGGCCCGGTTTCCGCAACGAGCGGAAGCCGGGCCGACCTATATATAATGATGTGAGTTGGGGTTCTTGTCCCCTCAATGCTTCGAGGAGGGCGCATTGTCCCTCCCGTGTCATCGCGAGGCGCCTTCGCCGTGGCGATCCCTGCCTCGTCCGCCTTTACCCATCGGAATATCTGGATTGCTTCGTCGAAGACTCCTCGCAATGACTGGCTTTCGCAACGATCCATCCTGGTTGAGCGGGTCCAGGGTCGACCTTTCGCGACTCATAAGCCCGTGGAGGCGCAATCCGGATGAACCTTTGTTATGCAGACCTCGTGGGTAAAAATTCCCTCCTTCGCATGAACGACGCTTGTGCCCCCACCATTCACTCCTCTCTGAGTTCCGCCTCGCTCATGAAGTTGCGATCATAGCGCTGCCAGATGTCCAGAGCCATGCTCAGGGGCTTGATCATGGGCACCGTGTAGGTGTGGAAGCGCTTGGCATAGAGGTATTCCCTGAATCTCGCGACATGGGTGGACAGGCCGCGCGGGGAGACGATGAAGGGCTTGCCGATGGTGCGCCTGAATTCCACCAGCCGTTCGGGCAGGTACTCGGACAGGTAGGGCACCTGCAGGTAGATGGCGGCCATGATGACGTCGGTGTTCGGGTCCTCGGCGATGATCTCCAGGGCGCGCATGAGCCGCCGGTCGTCGCAGTTGCCGAGGAGGTCCAGCGGGTTGTTGCCGACGTTGATCAGCATCTGTTCCAGATCGTCGGGACTGGCGGCCTTGATGTTCTCGCGCAGCAGGTCCTGCAGGCGCCGCCGGGTTTCGGGGGCGAACTGGGCCAGTTCCATGCCTTCGGCCGTGATCTGGTCCGCCAGGAGCACGGCCGCGCCGCCGCCGACGCTGACCACGGCCGTGCGCTTGCCTTTGGGCCGGGGCTGGGTGGTCAGGATGGACAGCACGTTGACCATGATCTTGGGGTCTTCGGTCAGTTCCTCGATAAGGTAGAACCCGGCCTGGGAGCAGCAGGCCCGGAAGGCTTCGTGGCTGCCGGCCAGGGAGGCCGTGTGGGACATGGTCGCCTCCTTGCCGCCGCCGGAGCCGCCCTTGATGATGACTACGGGCTTTTCCGCCGCCACCTGCCGGCCGATCTCCATGAGCTTGAGGCCTTCGGACAGGCCTTCGAGGTAGATGGCGACGACGTCGATGCGCGGGTCCTGGCCCATGTGCGCCAGGATTTCCGGCACGCCCACGCTGCTGGAGTTGCCGCAGGAGACCCACTTGCCCACGCCCACCCGGTCGGCGTCGAGCATCTCCATCAGCTCCATGCCGATGCCGCCGCTTTGGGAGATGATGCCGATGCCGCCGGGTTCGCGGATGATGCCTGTGCGATGCGGCGGGATGAACATGGTGTTGAGCCCGGAGAAATTGTCGATGACGCCCAGGCAGTTGGGGCCGATGTAGCTCACGCCGTACTGCTGGCTCAGGTCCCGCAGGCGGTTTTCCAGCTCCCGCCGGCCGGACTCGGCAAAGCCGTCGCTGATGATGATGGCGCCCTTGCCCCCAGCTTGGCAGAATTTTTCGAACTCCAGCACCACGGTCTCGGAGTTGACGACGAACACGGCCACCTCCGGCACCTCCGGCAGGCTCTCCAGGTTTGGGTAGCAGCGCATGCCCTGCAGCATGTCCGTGCGCGGGTTGATGGGGTAGACCTTGCCCAGGCGGCGCAGGTTCTTGAGCACGATGCCGCCCACGGTGCCGGTGTTGGAGGCTCCGTAGATGACGATGGAGGCTGGGTTGAAGATGGTCTGCAGGCTGGCCATGGTTCCCGGGGAGATGTCGGTCCGGCTGGGGTAGTGGACGGGTTCGCCGGCGATGAGGCGGGCGTCGACGATGGCGAAACCCTTTTCGTAGACGATGACCGGGTTGAGGTCGAGTTCGTGGATCTCGGGGTGCTCGGCCATGAAGCGCGAGACGCTCATGGCCAGGCGGATGACGGCGGCCTTGTCCAGGGCCGGTCCGCGGAAGCCGTCCAGAATTTTCCCGGCCATGGTCCTGCCCAGCATGGCGCGGACATCCTTTTCTTCGAGGATGCCGATGCCCGGAGCCACGTCCGCGAAGAGTTCCACGAAGCGTCCGCCCGAGCCGATCATGGTCATGGGGCCGAAGCTCGGGTCCTGGGTGGCCCCGATGAGGATTTCCTGGCCTGCCTTGACCATGGGCTGGATCAGAATGCCGTCGATGGCGTCGACACCCGCTGCGCGGACATTCTCCATGAGCCGGTCGTAGCCGGTCTCCACGGCGCTCTGCTCGGGAAGGTTCAGCAGCACGCAGCCCAAGTCCGTCTTGTGGATGATTTCGCTGGAGACTGTCTTCATGGCCACGGGAAAACCGAGTTCCCGCGCCGTGCGCACGGCCTGCTCCCGGCTGCGGACCATGCGTCCCAGGACGGGGATGCCGTAGGCGTCCAGAAGAATCCGGCTTTGTTCGAATCCGAGCTGGGATGGTTTCATGTAGGAGTCTCCTTGGTTTGGTGTCTGCAAATCATGAGGGCGGCCAAGAATTTTTGCAAGAGGGCGCTCATTGTACCCCGTCAGCACTCGCTGCTGCGGTGTGGATGCAAAGCGCGTCAAACGCCATTATGACACGCAGATTCGGCGGAAGGAAGGCCAGACGAACGTTCATCGTTCAATATATAGTCGTTTTGGCAGGGAAAATGCCGAACTCCCTTGACCTGAAGCAAAGTTGGGAGGATACGGGCGGCAAGGTCTTTTTCGGTTTTTTGAGCTATGGCAGTCTGAACATCAGCCAACCGCGGAGGGCGGACATGAGCATGGAGATTCTGGAACTGGTCAAGCGTCGGGATCCGGGCGAAGTCGAATTTCATCAGGCCGTGAGCGAAGTCATGGAATCCATTGCGCCGGCTCTGGAGCGCAATCCCGAATACCGGCGCGCGGGGATCGTGGAGCGCATGGTCGAGCCGGAGCGGGTCGTCATCTTCAGGGTCCCGTGGATGGACGATCAGGGCGAAGTCCACGTCAACCGCGGGTTCCGGATTCAGATGAACAGCGCCATCGGACCCTACAAGGGCGGCATCCGCTTCCATCCGTCCGTGAACCTCGGCATCCTCAAGTTCCTGGCCTTCGAGCAGGTCTTCAAGAATTCCCTGACCACCCTGCCCATGGGCGGGGGCAAGGGCGGGGCGGACTTCGACCCCAAGGGCAAGTCCGACGCCGAGGTGCAGCGCTTCTGCCAGAGCTTCATGCTCGAACTCTTTCGTCACATTGGCCCCAACACCGACGTGCCAGCCGGCGACATAGGCGTGGGCGCGCGCGAAATCGGCTTCATGTTCGGCATGTACAAGAAGCTCTGCAACGAATTTACGGGCGTGCTGACGGGCAAGGGCGCATCCTGGGGCGGCAGCCTCGTCCGGCCCGAGGCCACGGGCTACGGCGCGGTCTATTTCGCCGCCGAGATGCTCGGGGCCAAGGGGAAGACCCTCGAAGGCACGCGCAGCCTGATCTCCGGTTCGGGCAACGTGGCCCAGTTCACCATGGAGAAGCTCCTGCAGATGGGCAGCACGCCGATCACCTTTTCGGATTCGTCCGGGTACATCTATGACGAGGCCGGCATCACCACGGAAAAGCTGGCCTTCATCAAGCATCTGAAGAATGTCCGCCGGGGACGGGTCAAGGAGTATGCCGACGCCTATCCCGAGGCCGTTTACACGCCCGTGGATTTCGGCCTGGGTTACAATCCCCTGTGGTCCCACAAGGCGGACTGCGCCTTTCCCTGCGCCACGCAGAACGAAATACGCGGTACCGACGCCCAGCACATGGTCGACGGCGGGGTGCGGGCCGTGGCCGAGGGCGCGAACATGCCCACCAACCACGACGGCGTGCGCATCCTCCAGGACAACGGCGTGCTCTTCGGGCCGGGCAAGGCGGCCAATGCCGGCGGCGTCTCGGTTTCGGGCCTGGAGATGACCCAGAACAGCATGCGCCTCAAATGGACCAGGGAGGAAGTGGACGACCGCCTGAAGCTCATCATGAAGACCATCCACAAGGTTTGCATGGATACGGCCGAGGCCTACGGAAAGCCCTTCAACTACGTGGCCGGGGCCAACATCGCCGGTTTCGTCAAGGTGGCCGACGCCATGCTGGACCAAGGCGTGGTCTGATCGGACTTTCCCCAGCCTCAATTTTGCAAAGCCGGTTCGCCGGCTTTTTTCTTTGCCCGGCCGCGTTGCTCGCAGGACCGGCTTTGGGTAGGCTCGCGTCCATCCCAAGGAGGAGACGACATGCCCTTCACCCCCGCGCTGCAGCTCGTGGCCCAGGATTCGGAGTTCCGCAAATTCCACGACCTTATGGCCCGCAAGGTCCAGAACATCCTCCTTGTTTCCACGGCCTACGACGCCTGGGTCATGGAGGAGGACTGCAAGCTCTCGGAACGCATCGTGTCCGAGTACCAGGGACTCAACCTGAGCCGCCCCCCGCGCCTGACCTGGGCGTCCGGCGCCGACGAGGCCCTGGCCTTCCTGGCCGAGCGGACCTTCGAACTCATCATCCTCATGCCGCAGCTGGCCGAGCGCGAGGCCCTGACCCTGGGGCGGCGCATCAAGGAGCTGAATCTCGGCATCCCCGTCTACCTCCTGACCCACCGCGAGGTCTTCCTGCCCGGCGAGAGCCCGGCCGAGGGCATCGACCGGCAGTTCGTCTGGACCGGCAACGCCGACCTGCTGGTGGCCCTGGTCAAGAACGCCGAAGACGCCATGAACGTGGACTTCGACACGAGGAGCGTGGGCATCCGCGTCATCATCGTGGTCGAGGACTCGCCGCGCTACCAGTCCTGCCTGCTGCCCATCCTGTACCGGGAGCTTGTGGTGCAGACCCAGGAGGTCATCCGGCAGGGGCTCAACCAGGAACACCGTCTGCTGACCATGCGCTGCCGGCCCAAGATTCTCCTGGCCGGCACCTTCGAGGACGGCCTGGACCTGTTCCGGAAATTCGAGCCCTATGTCCTGGGCGTCATCTCCGATGTCCGCTACCCCCGGGCCGGGCGGCTCGACCCGTCCGCGGGCGTCGATTTGCTGGCCGCCATCAAGGCCCAGCGCTTCGACATTCCGCTGCTGCTCATGAGCAACGAGCCGGAGAACGCCAGGAGGGCGCAGGACATCCCGGCCAACTTCGTCGACAAGAACTCGCCGACGCTGCTGGCCGATGTGCGGCGTTTTGTGCTGGATCGCCTGGGTTTCGGGGATTTCGTCTTCCGCGACGCAGATGGCGGCGAAATCGCGCGGGCCGGAAGCATGTTCGCCCTTGAGGAGTGCCTCAAGACGATGCCCGCCGATGTCCTTGTCCACCATTCCCGGCACAACGATTTTTCGCGGTGGTTCTTCGCCCGCACGGAATTCGAGCTCGCCGACCGCCTGCGGCCCATGAGCGAGAAGGATTTCGCCTCGCCGGAGCTTCTGCGGCAGGGCGTGCTGAAGATGGTCCGGATGCGACGGGAGCAGCGGCAGAAGGGCATCGTGGCCAATTTCAACCCCAAGGATTTCGACCCGACCACCGATTTCTTCAAGATCGGCGAGGGCTCCCTGGGCGGCAAGGCCAGGGGGCTGGCGTTCCTGTTTTCGCTTCTGAACCGTATCCCGGCCCTGCAGGACAAGTATCCCGGCGTCGAGTTCGCCATGCCCAAAACCTTGGCCATCGCCACGGAAGGCTTCGACTCCTTTGTCAAGATGAACGACCTCAAGGGGTTGGCCGAAATGGACATCCCGGACGAGGAGGTGCTGCAGGCCGTCGGGAAGGCGCGCTTTCCGAGATGGCTGCGCAACCAACTCAAGGCCTATCTGACCCAGGTGCGCCACCCGCTGGCCGTGCGCTCGTCGAGCCTGCTGGAGGACGCGCAGTTCCAGGCCTACGCCGGGCTTTACTCGACCATCATGGTGCCCAACAACCATCCGGACCTCGATACCCGGCTGGAGGAGATGATCCTGGCCATCAAGCAGGTCTGGGCCTCGACCTTCTACCAGGCGCCCAAGGCCTTTTCGCGTCGTGTCAGCCAGCGCACGGACGAGGAGAAGATGGGCGTGCTCGTGCAGCAGGTCATCGGTGAGGACTACGGCGGCTACTTCTACCCGGCCATTTCCGGCGTGGCCCAGTCCTACAACTACTACCCCTTCGGGCGCATGAAGCCCGAGGACGGGGTGGCGACCATCGCCCTGGGTTTCGGCAAGATCGTCGTGGACGGAGGGCAGACCCTGCGCTTCTCGCCGCGCCATCCCAACATTTTGCCCCAGTGCCCGACGGTGGAGTTGGCCCTTCGCACGGCCCAGACCGAATTCTACAGTCTGTCTCTGGAGCGCTGGCCCTGGCCGCGTACGGACTTTTCCCTGGTCCGACGCAACATCGTCGAGGCCGAGGCCACGGGCCCGCTACCGCTCGTGGCCTCGACGTTCCTTCCCGAGGAAGGGCGCATCCGCGACACGGCTTCCATCCCGGACCGGCCGCGGGTGCTCCTCTTCGCCCCGGTCCTCAAGCACAAAATCCTGCCCCTGGCCGAGATCCTCCAGGATGTCATGGCCGTGGCCGAGTCGGCCATGGGCTGCCCCGTGGAGATGGAGTTCGCCTGCAACCTCTACCCCGGCAAGGAGCGCAAGCCCGTGTTTTCGCTCCTGCAGCTGCGCCCCATGTCGGCGCGGGCCGACCTGAACCGCGTGACCATCAGCGAGGAGGACCGGGCTCGGGCCTTCTGCCTGTCGACCCACGCCCTGGGCAACGCCGAGAAAATGGACGTGGAGGATATCGTCTATGTCCGGCCCTCGGGTTTCGAGGTGGAGAAGACGGTGCAGATCGCGGCGGAAATCGGGCGCATCAACGCTCTGCTCATGGACGCGGGGCGCAAGTACCTGCTGGTTGGCCCCGGCCGCTGGGGCACCGCGGACCGCTGGCTCGGCATCCCCGTGGCATGGAACGACATCTGCGGCGTTGCCGCCATCGTCGAGACCGCCTCGGCCCAGCTGCGGGTGGAGCCGTCGCAGGGCTCGCATTTCTTCCACAACATCACGACGCTGGGCATCAACTACATCATGGTTTCAGGCAAGGATGGGGAGCGCTTCGATTGGGACTGGCTGGAGGCGCAGGAGGTCTCGAGCATGGACGAGCATGTCGTGCATGTCCGGCTGCGGAAGCCCATGCGCATCAAGGTCGACGGTCGGACTTCGCACTGCGCCATCATCCCCGATGACGAAGGTGGCCGGGGGCGGGAGATTATCGTCCCGCCTGCCCCGGGGTGCTGCGCGACGGGGAGCGGGGCGCAAGGTGGGCCCGGGCCGTGCGCACTATGATGTCGCCGACGCGTTCCGAAAGAGCGCTCTGCAGGCTCCAGCACTGGTAGTAGTGGGGCACGCGCAGGGTCTCTCCGGGGGCGAGGTCGACGAGTTCGCCGTTTTTCATGTGCGGTTCGGCCAGGTTGCGCGAGACCATGCCGAAGGCGCCGCCCTGGAGGATGAGCCCCTGGAAGCCGATGTTGGACGGCATGACGTGCACGGGCGGGCTGACCTCCCGGCCGAAGCGCTGCTGCAGGAATTCGTGCTGCAGGGCGTCCTTGTGGCTGAACATGACCATGGGCGCCTGGCCTGCGGCCTCGAGGTCGAAGCCGCCCGGGCAGTGCCGGGCCCGGAAGTCGGGCGTGGCCACGCAGAGGTATTCCATGTCGCCCAGATCGCGGGTCGCCAAACCCTGGAAATTTGCCGGGGTCGAGGTGATGGCGCCCTGCACCTCGCCCGAGCGCAGGTAGGCGTGGGTTACGGACTGGTCGTCGACGATGAGGTCCAGGAGTACCTTGGCCTCGGCCAGGATTTCCCGCGCGCCCGCCAGAAACCATGTGTCCAGGCTGTCGGCGTTGACGGCCAGGGATACCGTGACGAAATCGTCCGACCGTTCCGGGGCCAGTTCCTCGAAGAGGGACTGCTCCAGCATGGAGAGCTGCCGGAAATGCCGCAGCACGGCCATGCCTGCCGGCGTGGGCCGTACCGGGGCCGACCGGACCACGAGCATCTGCCCCACCCGCTCCTCCAACTGGCGGACTCGTTGGGAAACGGCGGATTGAGTCAGAAAGAGCGCGCGGGCGGCCTTTTCGAAGCTCTGTTCGGTGATGACCGCGGCCAGGGCCTGGAGGTGTTTGGTATCGAGCATAATATTTTTTTATGATGAAGAAAAATTATTCGTTTTCCTTATGTCTCGTTCTCCCTTATTGGCCAGGGCAACACAGCGCAAGGAGAACATCATGATCACGACGCCATTTCTGCAGGGCATGGGGACCGGGGCCGGCCTCATCATCGCCATCGGGGCCCAGAACGCCTTTGTGCTGAACCAGGGCCTGCACCGCAACCATCATCTCACGGTGGCGCTCATCTGCGCCATGAGCGACGCCCTGCTCATCACCCTCGGCCTGTCCGGCATGGGCGTGGTTCTGGCGCAAAGCAGCGAATTCGCGGCATGGGCAACATGGTTCGGCGCCGTGTTTCTGTTCTGGTACGGCCTGCGTTCCTTTCGTTCGGCGCTACGCTCGGGCGGTCTCGAACCGGGGGAGCGCGTGCGTATGGGCCTCGGGGCCACCGTGGCCGCCACGCTGGCCGTGACGTACCTGAATCCGCACGTCTACCTGGACACAGTGCTCCTGCTCGGCTCCATCGGCGGCCGCTACCCCGAGGCGGAGCGTTTCCTCTTTGGCGCCGGTGCGGCCACGGCCTCCCTGGCCTGGTTTCTGGCCCTGGGCCTCGGCGCGCGCCTGCTGCTGCCCTTTTTCCGCCATCCGCGCTCCTGGGCCGCGCTCGACGTTCTGGTGGGCCTGACCATGTGGGGAGTGGCCGCGTCCCTGGTGAAGGGAGCCCTGGGCGCGTAGCGTCGTCACGGGCACTTTACCCCGCAGCCTGCGGCGGCTATCACCTCCCCAACGGAGGAACGATGGCCAAGAACTACGACCCGCGCATGCACACGGCGGAACACATCCTCAATCAGACCATGGACCGGCTCTTCGCCTGCGGTCGCTGCTTTTCGGCCCACGTCAACCCCGACAAGGCCAAGTGCGACTACCATTTCGACCGCGACCTGACCGAGGTCGAGGCCCGCGACGTGGAGGCAAGGGTGAACGCCGTCATCACCGCAGACCTGCCTGTCTTCGCCGAAAACATGGCCAGGTCAGAGGCCGAGCCTCTCTTCAATCTCGAACGTCTGCCCGAAGGCGCGCCTGACGAGCTGCGCGTGGTCCGCATCGGCGATTACGACGCCTGCCCCTGCATCGGCGAGCACGCGGACCGAACCGGAGTGCTCGGCGCTTTCCGCCTGACCACCCATTCCTTCGAGAACGGCGTGCTCAGGCTGCGCTTCAAACTGGCCAGACCCGCATGACCGGGGGCGCTCTTCCCGCCCACGGGGGCAACGTCATTGCCGCGGCCAAGACTCTGGGCTGCGACCCGGAAGAGATTCTGGACTTCTCGGCCAACATCAACCCGCTGGGTCCGCCGCCCTGGCTGCGGCCGGTCGTGGCCAGAGCCTTGTCCTCGGCGGGACATTACCCCGAACCGCGCGCCGATGCCCTGCGGCGGATGGCCGCGGACCGTCTGGGGATAGGTCCGGAAAATGTGACGGCCGGGAACGGCTCCTCGGAGCTGCTGTACGCCCTGCCGCGCGTATGCAGTTCCATGGGCATCCGCCGCGCCGTGCTGCCCGTGCCGTGCTACGGCGACTACGAGCGGGCCTGCGCGGCAGCGGGCCTTGTCTGCGAGCGTCTGACCCTGCGGCCGGAAACGGGCTTCGGCCTGGACTGGGCAGGCGTCGAATCGCTGCTGGCCGATCCCGCCCTGGTCATTCTCGGCCAGCCATCAAACCCCGCCGGCGTCCTGCTCGAACCTGAGCGCATTCTCGACATGGCCGACCGGCATCCGGCAAGTTTTTTCCTGGTGGACGAGGCCTTCGCCGACTTTGTGCCCGGGCTTTTTCGGCTGGGCGCGCGCATCCGGCCGAATCTTTTCGTGCTTCACTCCCTGACAAAGTTCTTCGCCATCCCCGGCTTGCGGCTGGGGCTTGGTTACGGGGCTGCCGACGTCTGCTCTGCTGTCTGTGGGCTGCTGCCCGATTGGAGTGTCAACGTCCTGGCCCAGGCCGTGGGCGAGGAAGCGTTGCGCGACACTGATTACGCAGCCCGGACCGTGGAGACGGTCGCCAGGTTGCGGGGCCGTTTGTCGGCTGATTTCGCGGGCCTGGGGCTGACCGTCTTTCCGGGGAGCGCCAACTACCTACTGTGCCGCAGCCCAGGTCCGGACGCATCCGCCGTGCAGACCAGGCTTCTGCCGCACCGGATCCTCATCCGCAATTGCGCCAATTACGCTGGCCTGGATGCCGGTTATTTCCGGGTGGCCGTCCGGAGCGCTGGGGAAAACGAACGGCTGGTCGAAGCCCTGGAGGAAGTTTTCGGGCCCGGCAGGCGCCGGCGCAAACCGGTCCGCAGGACCCCGGCCATCATGCTGCAGGGGCTGTCCTCAAATGCCGGCAAATCTGTGCTGACGGCCGCGCTGTGCCGCATCTTCCTGCAGGACGGCCTGAGCGTCGCCCCGTTCAAGGCCCAGAACATGTCCCTCAACTCCTTCGTGACCCGTGACGGCGGCGAAATGGGGCGGGCGCAGGTGCTGCAGGCCCAGGCCTGCCGGCTTGAGCCCGATGTGCGCATGAACCCGGTGCTTTTGAAGCCCAACTCCGAGACCGGCTCCCAAGTCATCGTCCTCGGCCGGCCCGTGGGTAACATGAGCGTGGGGGAATACATCCGCTACAAGCCGGAAATTTTCGAGACCATCACCACGGCCTACGACGAACTGGCGAACACGCACCAGGTCATGGTCCTCGAAGGGGCGGGCAGCCCGGCCGAGGTCAACCTGAAGTCCCACGACGTGGTCAACATGCGTATGGCCCGCCATGCCGGGGCGCGCGTGCTCCTGGCCGGCGACATCGACCGGGGCGGGATCTTCGCCTCCTTCGTCGGCACCATGGAGGTCATGGAGGAGTGGGAGCGGGCGATGGTGGCGGGCTTTATCGTCAACCGCTTCCGGGGCAAGCGGGAGCTCCTGGGCGACGCCGTCGACTACGTCCGCCGCTTCACCGGGGTGGAGACTTTCGGCGTGGTGCCGTACCTGCATGACCTCGGCCTGCCGGAGGAGGATTCGGTCAGCTTCAAGGAGGCCCGGGCGTACGGCGGCAAGGCGGAATTGACGGTCGTGGCCGTGGATCTGCCGCACATTTCCAATTTCACGGACCTCGACGCGCTGCGAACGGAGCCGGACGTGGAGGTGCGTGTCGCCCGCGAGCCGCGGGACCTGCAGGGGGCGGACGCTGTCATCCTGCCGGGTTCGCGCAACGTGTTCACGGATCTGGACTACCTCTGGAGTTCAGGCCTGGCCCAGGCCGTGCTGGCTAGCCACGCCGAAGTCGTCGGAGTCTGCGGGGGCCTGCAGATGCTCGGGGAGCGGATCGACGACCCGCAAGGCGTGGAAAGCGGCGGCCGCCCTGCCCGTCCTCTGGGGCTGCTGCCATTGGCCACGGAGATGGCGGTCGACAAGGTGCTGTGCCAGGCGGCCTGCGTTTTCCTGCCCACGGGCGAGGAGGTGCGGGGCTACGAAATCCACCACGGCCGGACGCGAGTTCTTGATGGAGCGGTTCGTGCGTTCGTGAGCCGCGCCGACAAGGCCGTCATCGGTTGGGGCCGGACGGATGGCATGGTCTGGGGCACCTATCTGCACGGGGTGTTCGATGCCGATGTGTTCCGCCGGTCCTTCCTGGACCGCCTGCGGGTGCGCAAGGGGCTGGCCCCGCTGCGGAGCGTCCAGGCGGTCTACGACCTGGAAGCCGCCCTGGACCGCCTTGCGGGAGTAGTGCGTGAGAATCTCGACATGGAGCGGGTATACCGTCTTCTCGGGTAATTCCCGGCCTGCTAGGTGTTCCTGGTTCCGCAGCGATTGCGTCGGCGCGTGAACCCGGGTCGTCTTGACAAATGCCCCACACCGTGTTCCCCAAATCGGCCATGACCTCCCCTGTATCCGATGCGCCCGTGCCGGTTCGCGGCCGGCTGGCTCCCAGTCCTACCGGCCATCTGCACCTGGGCAATGCCTGGGCGTTCCTGCTGTGCTGGCTGGCCGTCCGTTCAGCCGGCGGGCGGTTGGTGCTGCGCATGGAAGACATCGACCCGGCGCGGTCGAAGGCGCATTTCGCCGATGCCATCATGCGCGACCTGGACTGGCTGGGACTGGACTGGGACGAGGGACCCGACGTGGGCGGCCCGTTCGGTCCGTACACGCAGAGCGAACGCCTCGGGCGCTATGCAGAGATCATCGAGACGTTGACCCGCCTGGGGCATACCTATCCCTGCTACTGCACTCGCAAGGAACTGAAGACCATGGCCTCGGCCCCCCATGCCGAGGACGTCGGGCCCGTCTATCCTGGGACCTGCCTCGGGCTTTCGGCTGATGAGCGGGCCGAACGCGAAAGGCAGGGGCGCAAGCCGGCCTTGCGTCTGCATGGGCAAACGGAGACGGTCTTCGATGACCTGGTGCATGGCGAAGTGCGGCTGGGGTGGATGGACTGCGGAGGGGACTTCCCCTTGCGCCGCTCCGACGGAGTGGTGTCCTACCAGCTGGCTGTCGCCGTGGACGACATGGATCAGGAGATAAGTCTCGTGGTCCGGGGGGCGGACATCCTGCCGTGCACACCTCGACAGATCATTCTTTTTCAGCTTCTCGGCAAGTCGGTTCCGAAATACGCGCATGTCCCCCTGGTGCTGGATCATTCCGGAGAACGCTTGGCCAAACGTCATGAAGGATGCGGGTTGGGAGCGTTGCGGGAAGCCGGCGTCTCGCCCCGCGCCATAACGGGGTACCTGGCGTATCGGGCCGGTCTGCTTGACCGCCCCTTCATGGTCGAGCCGCACGACCTGACAGCCTTGTTCGATTGGCGCAGGCTGCCTCGAAGGGCCGTAACGCTTCCTCCTGATGTTGAAGACATTCTCGCTCGATTAAAAAAATGAATGATTTCAGTATATAAAATGTTAGACGCTCGTGGTCCCGGAAAAAAAACAACGCGAAATGAATTTTTTTGTTGACGGTCGGAGTCGAGTCACATAGAGGCCTTCTTCCGCGGTGAGGAGCACTTCTCACCGCGCAAAAAGAAGCTCATTGAAAAGATCATATTTCGTCCTGGTGACCACGGCGGAGGGGCCACACCCGATTCCATTCCGAACTCGGAAGTTAAGACCTCCAGCGCCAATGATACTGCCAGTCCACTGGTGGGAAAGTAGGTCGTCGCCAGGACTTTTTTTTATCTTCCCCAAAGGGTGCAGCCATGGCAAAAAAGTGGTTGACCTGGAACGGGAGAGAGGGTTAAGAAGTTAACCCTGCCTTTGCGGAGAATGCTCAGCGAAGGAAAATTGAAAGAGCTTGAAAAAAGCGCTTGACGGTGAGTGGGTGAGTCGATAGAGACGATTTCCTCTTGCCGGTTGGGCAAGGAT